>JANNVS010000376.1:0-9630 GCA_031414515.1 Sphingobacteriales bacterium
TAAATCCCAAAACCCACGACGATAAATCAATAAAAATTCTTCCTCTTTATTTTTTACTACACCACCAGCAGCTTTAATACATTTAAAAAAAGAACAGACTTCATTAAACATTTTTTTAACATCCGGATTATATAGAATAATATTATTCTTGTTTATAGTACTTAAAATCACTTTTAAAGTAGACTCAAAATTTTCTTTGGTGGTATATTGTTCTATTATAAAATCTTCACGAATCAAATTATCCACATAAGCTGGATTTTGACATAGGTAGACTACCTTGTTATTGATAAAAAGTTTATACATTTACGAGTATTAATTATTGAATTTTAGAATTGTTGAATTAGAGAATTATTTTGTGTTGAATTTAGATAAAAAACTTTATACTTAATAAGCAATACTTACTACTAAATACTATTAAATGGAAAATAACGCATACAAAGAAAAGCTGGCTGAATATTTATTACAAATTAAAGCAATTCAACTCAACACACAAAACCCTTTTACTTGGACAAGTGGACTAAAATCTCCAGTATATTGTGATAATAGGAAATTGTTATCATATCCAGAAGTCAGAAATTTTGTAAAAGATGGTTTAATTAGTTTGGTAAATGAATATTTTCCATTGACTGAATGTATTGCAGGTGTAGCTACAGCAGGCATTCCACATGGTGCCATATTAGCAGATGCACTCGGTTTGCCTTTTATTTATGTGCGCTCTAAACCAAAAGAACATGGTTTAACGAATACTATTGAAGGTGATTTAAAACATGGTCAGCGTGTATTAGTGGTAGAAGATACAATTTCAACAGGTGGAAGTTCTTTAAAAGCAGTTGAAGATTTACGTGCTGTTGGTGCTGAAGTAATTGGTATGATTGCCATTTACAAATATGGTTTTGAAAGTGCTAAACAGAAATTTGAAGACGATGGAATTATTCTAAAAACTTTAACCAACTACGATTTTTTAATTCGTGCAGCGATTGAACATAATTATATATCGAAAGATGAATTAGAAACTTTAAATTTATGGCGTACCAATCCAAGTGAATGGTTGACTGTTGCTCAATAACAGCATTGCCAAAAAAATATAAAATATGATTTTATCTATTAGTTTATTAAGTTGGAAAACATGGACAGTTCCGCTTATTGGTGCTTTCATCGGTTGGATAACAAATTGGCTTGCTATAAAAATGTTGTTTCATCCAAGAAAACCAATAAAGATTTTATTTATTACGTTTCATGGTATTTTTCCAAAAAACAAACCACGCATCGCAGACAAATTAGGTACAATTGTTCAACGCGATTTATTAAACCTTAGTGATATAAAAGATCGATTACAAGATCCTGATGCATTGAATAATTTTAAAGAAGAAATTGCTTCGCGTGTAGATGATGCATTGCGCGACAGAATTGAAAAAAGCACTTTGGCAAGTATTTTGGTTCCAGAACAGTTAATACAAAGTGTACATAAAACTATTATTGATGAGATTGAAGCCAATTTACCAACAGTAATTGGATCTTCTATAGATAAAATAGGAGAAAAATTAGATATTCAGCAATTGGTAAAAAATAAAGTTGCTAATTTCTCAGATGAAAAACTAGAACAACTTTTATTAGATATTACTTCTAAAGAATTTACGTTTATAGAAATAATTGGTGGCGTTTTAGGCTTTTTAATTGGAATTATTCAATTAATAATAAGTGCCTTATAGCATTTCCAATTTATTGATTGCTAATTCAAAATCAATGGTCTTCTTTTCTATATCTACTCCAGTAAGTTTTACTTCTACCCTATCGCCTAACTGATATATTTTATCGGTACGTTTCCCTAGCATACGCATTTTACGTTCATCAAATATAAATACATCTTCACGCATCGTTTCTACTCTAACAAGGCCTTCGCAATTATATTGCGGTATTTCAACATAAATTCCCCAATTTTTCACACCTGAAACTACACCACTAAAATGTTCACCGATTCTATCCAACATAAACTCAGCCATTTTATATTTTACTGAAGAACGTTCTGCATCATTCGCAGCGCGTTCGCGCTCACTGCTATGTTTACATTGATATTCCAGTTCATCTTGTGTAGGAAGTTTTTTATCATTTAAAATCTTATCCAGTAATCGATGAACCATTACATCTGGATATCGTCGAATAGGTGAAGTAAAATGTGTATAGTACTCAAATCCTAAACCATAATGACCTATATTATTTGTTGTGTAAATTGCTTTTGCCATACAACGTATAGCTAATTGTTGGAGTACTGCTTGCTCTGGCGTACCTTCAATTTCCTGCATTAAACGATTCAATTCACGTGCAATCTGTTTTGGATTGTCAAATTGAATTTTATATCCAAATTTATGTGCAAATAATTGAAAATCTATCAATTTCTCTTCATTTGGTAAATCGTGAATACGATATACAAATGGTGTTTTGCCGTTTTTGTTTTTTTCTTTTCCAATGAAAGTAGCTACAGCTTTATTTGCTAGTAACATAAAATCTTCAATCAATAAATGCGCATCTTTACGTTCTTTCACATATACGCCAATTGGTTTACCAGTTTCATCTAATTGGAATTTTGTTTCAGGTGCTTCAAATCCTATTGAACCATTTTTAAAACGTTCTTTTCTAAGAATATGCGCAAGTTCATTTAGTTTTAATAATTCTGATTTAAAAACACCATCATTTCCTTCTAAAATTTCTTGTGCATCTTCATATGAGAATCTTTTTTGTGAATGTATAATTGTTCTTCCAAACCAAACATCTTTTATAGTTGCTTTTTCATCCATTTGAAAAACGGTTGCGTAACAACATTTATCTTCATTTGGTCTAAGCGAGCAAATAATATTTGATAATCTTTCAGGAAACATCGGTGCTACTCTATCTACTAAATACACTGAAGTTGCACGTTTAAACGCTTCTTTTTCTAAAGCTGAATGCTCAGCAACATAATGTGAAACGTCAGCAATATGTACACCAACTTCATACAAACCATTTTCTAATTTTCTAAAAGAAAGTGCATCATCAAAATCTTTTGCATCAGCTGGGTCTATCGTAAATGTTGGTATTTTGGAGAAATCTCTCCTTTTCTTTTTTTCTTCATTTGAAACTTCAAATTCTAAATCTTCTGCTTCTTGTAATACATTTTGCGGAAACGAAGTAAAGAAACCATTTTCTATTAAAACTGATTTCATTTCGACATCATTGCTGCCAGAATTTCCTAAGATTTCTGTGATATGTCCAATTGGATTTTTATCTTTTGTTCGCCATTCTATAAATTCTAGAACTACTTTATCTCTGTGTTTCGATTTCATGGAGCGCGCTTCCGGCACATAAAAATCTGCTTTAATACCTGTATTATCTGGTATCACAAAGCACGTATCATTAATGCGTTCCACTACACCAATAAAATGTGTTCTTTTTCTTTTTACAACTTCTGTTATAATGCCTTCTGGTCTGCTACCAGAATTTGCTTTATGCAATCGCATTAATTTTACTGTATCACCATCAAATGCATGGTTGGTATTTTTACGGCTAATATAAAAATCTTTAGTTTTTCCTTCTATACTAACAAATGCATCACCACTGCGTGCTACATCTACTACACCAATAAGTTCTTCTCCAACTATAAATGTATCATGGTCTTTTCTTGTATCTTTTTTCTCTCTTTTATGCGGATGAGGATGTGTCCCTTTATTTATTTTCTTCTTTTTTGACATTTTTAGTTCTATAAATTAAAAGTTAAAATTACAATTTATTAAACAGATTATATAATTTCGAGGTTTTAGTGAGAAAACATATACCTAATTATCACTAATTGTATTACCTTAGATTAACACTAATATCACTAATAATCGTATTATGAATTCATTTTACAAAACTGTAACAATATTTCTGCTTTTTTGGTTCTCTCTTGTAACAAATCTTTCTATTAAAGCAAACAATCCGGAATATGAAGCCAGAAGGACAGCCTACATAGATAATGCATTAGTAAATCAATCTAATGATGTAATATGTATTCAAGCTTATAAAAATTTACCAGTAGACCAACAAAAGTTAGCAACAATCTTAACTGAATTAACCGCAAATCTTACAGCAGATTTTGACATCGTGAAATTAATTCGGATTCTATGTTTATCGAATGGTCAATACGACAGCATTATTTTACCCGTTTTAAGACCCATTCCTTTTTGGTTAGAAGCAAATGAAGATACAAAACAATACTGGTCAGAAAACCATATGATTATGTGGATGTCATCTGATTGGCTGTTACACGAAAAATATGGAAGAGCAATAGATAGTACATTAGATAAAAGATTACGTCATTATTTAAAATTGAAAATTCAATATGGTTTCTATGAATTCTACTCTTCTGTTTATATTGGTTATTGTTTATCTGGTTTGATAAATTTAGCAGATTTTTCACAAGATGCTGAAATCAAAAGTTTAGCAATTGAGGCATCTCAGCTATTGCTAAAAGACCTTTTAAAGATGACCAATAACAAAGGAGTATTCTTTCCAATTGCCGGAAGAAATTATGTAAGTAAATACGAAAGTGCTTACGGGCAAAATCACAACAATCTGATTTACCTTTTAACCGGCATGGGTCAAACTGAGACAGGTTCACATGCAGGCGCATTTTTATCTACTTCAAATCTTCCAATAGACGATGTTTATAATAGTTGGACACCCACTTTAAACACTACATTCGTTCATGGTCATACCTTACTTAATGGAGTAAATAATATAAACAATTTAATGTCTTTTAAAGATAAAGTTATTTTTCAGTGGAGTTCCGGTGCATATTTTCATCCAGATGTTGCAAAGTCTACTTTCCAATTAATAAATAGTTTAAACTTATGGAATCATTACGAATTTGATGAATTTAGTCCGTTTAAAATTATACCAGCTGATCTTATTCCTGGTATTGCTGAAATTGGAAGTTCCATCACTAAAAGTTCAGGGTTGTTTAATCCTACTATTGCAATATATAAAAACAAATCGGTAACACTTTCTTCTATTCAGGATTTTTGGAAAGGCAAAAATGGGTATCAGCAATTTCCTGTTATGGCAAATGCCGGTACGAGTGCAGTTTTTACAATATCAGGAAAACCAACTAATGATTGGAATGATAGACCAGGAACTCACGCAAATACACACTTACCTTATGTAAAACAAACAGACAATGTTGCATTAGTAATGTACAGACCGGAAAAAACTCTTGCTTTATTTGGATATACAGGCGAAAAACTAGACGTATCCTTATTTTGGGAAAATGATAAATTTAATGAAATCAGAGAAAGTGGAAACTGGTTATTGGGTCGTGAAGGTGACGGATATGTTGCTGTTCGAAGGCATAGCACAGGTTATATTAATGGCGTAAGAGCAGATGATAATCCAGATGGACAGACTTGGGTAATTATGGTTGGTAATAGTGATGTGTACGGTAGTTTTGATGCTTTTGAAGAAAAAATCAACCAAGCTCAATATGAAGAAAAATGGTATTTTAATCTTCCAACACTACAATGGGTTTATTATTCAAAAATAGTAGTCGATGGAAAAACGATAGACTATGCTTGGAATGGAGATATTCTATCTGGTCCAACTCGTACTACTGGTATTAAAAATGCGTCGAATACGAAAGAACTAGCTATATATCCAAATCCAGCAAAAGATGATTTTACTATAGATTTATCTTTTATTGCAAAAGGTTTTGCTTCAATTAGTATTATAAACATAACCGGACAAGAAGTGTATAAAGAGAATTTAGAGAAGAATATAGCTACTCTTAAAACTATAAACTCAAAGAATTTAGCTGATGGAATGTATATGGTATTGATAGAAAATGAAAATCAATTTTATACGCAGAAACTCCTGATACAGCGATAAATTTAATTGCCTGACTTAAAATATTTCATTCACTTTTTCGCTAGGTCGTGCTACCACAGCTTTGTTTCCATTAATTACAATTGGTCGCTCAATTAAAATTGGATGTTCTTGCATTGCCTGTATCCATTCATCATCAGATAAAATTTTTCCTTTATATTTTTCTATATAAACTGCTTCTTTTGTTCTGATGATGTCATGCGGTTTCAATTTTAATTTCTTTAGAATAGATTTTAGTTCTTCCATAGTTGGTATAACTTTTAAATATTCAATTATTTGGAATTTTTGTCTACTTTCTTCTAAAATACATAAAGCACTTCTGCTTTTTCCGCATCGGTTGTTGTGATATATGGTGATCATATTCCTGTAAAATTAAACGGAGTTATCTCTTTCAGCTCTTTTTTAATTTCATCTTTTATAGCTAACGAATCTATAAAATCATGAATTTCTTTTTCACCAATTTTAGTATTTGTTCTTGTGAGATTTTTCAGTGCTTCGTAAGGTTTTTCAAAACCTTCACGGCGAAGCACGGTTTGTATTGCTTCGGCAACCACAATCCAGTTATCTTCTAAATCTTGTTTTATTTTTTGTTCGTTCACCAGTAATTTACTCAATCCTTTTATAATAGAATCAAAAGCAATCATCGTGTGCGCCAACGGAACGCCAATATTTCTCAGAACAGTAGAATCTGTCAAATCACGTTGTAATCTACTAGTCGGTAATTTTTCAGCTAAATGATTAAACAATGCATTCGCCACACCTAAATTGCCTTCTGCATTTTCGAAATCAATCGGATTTACTTTATGTGGCATTGCAGAACTACCAATTTCACCTTCTTTTATTTTCTGTTTGAAATATTCCATCGAAACATACGTCCAGATATCTCTGCACAAATCAATTAAAATAGTATTGATGCGCGCATAATTATGAAACAACGCTGCGATATTATCGTAATGCTCAATTTGCGTGGTAGTTTGCGAACGCTGCAAACCAAGCGTGTCATTCACAAAATGATTTCCAAAAGATTTCCAGTCAATTTTTGAATAAGCAACAAAATGCGCATTAAAATTGCCGGTTGCACCACCAAACTTTGCCGAATAAGGAATTTGTGCAAAATATTTCTGTTGATTTTCTAATCGTTCTACAAACACCTGTAACTCTTTTCCTAAACGCGTTGGTGAAGCTGGTTGACCATGTGTTTTTGCTAGCATTGAAATTTTCTCGTATTCTGTAACCTTGTCTTTCAACTCTTTTAAAACAGCCTGAAATGAGTTTTGGTACACATCATTAAAAAATTCTTTCAGTGATAATGGAATTGCAGTATTATTAATATCCTGAGATGTCAAACCAAAATGTATAAATTCTGATTTACTTTTTAAGTTTTCATCTTTAATTTCTTCTTTAATAAAATACTCAACTGCTTTCACATCATGGTTTGTTGTTTTTTCAATTTCTTTTACACGTTCAGCGTTTTCAATAGTAAAGTTATTATACAACTTTCTTAACTCATCTTGCTGATTTTCTGTTAATTCACCAATTTGAGAAATGGTTTTTGACAACTCAATAAAATATTCAATTTCTACACGAACTCTGAATTTTATTAATGCAAATTCTGAAAAATAATTCTCCAGTTTTGCAACTTTTGTTCTGTATCGTCCATCAATTGGTGAAATAGAAAGCAATGTATTCATGGTTGTTTTTTGTAAAAATACATATTTATAGATAAAAAGAATTTGATTTTTAGATAAGATATAGTGAACAAAATGGAAAATTTAGTTTTATTTGCGCTTCAGTTGTGAGTCGTGAGTCCTAGTCGTAAGTTTTTATACCTACAATATACAAACTACGCAATAAAAAACACACGTTGTATAAATACATAATAAATGGCAAAAAATTTACTGATTGTTGAGTCACCGGCGAAAGCGAAAACAATAGAAAAAATCTTAGGTGCAGATTTTATGGTGAAATCCTGCTATGGTCACATTCGCGATTTAGCGAAGAAAGAAATGGGCATTGATATAAATAATAATTTTCAACCTACCTATATTATTTCTGAAGATAAAGAACAAGTAGTTCGTGAATTAAAGAAGTTTGCAAAAAATGCAGAAGTATGGCTTGCTACGGATGAAGATAGAGAAGGCGAAGCTATTTCTTGGCATTTGTGTGAAGTCTTAGGCTTGGATATGAATAAAACCAAGCGTATTGTTTTTAATGAAATTACTGCACCAGCTATTAAAAAAGCAGTTGCCAATCCAAGATTATTAGATAAAAATTTATTTTACGCACAACAAGCACGTCGTGTTTTAGACAGAGTAGTTGGTTTTGAATTATCGCCAGTTTTATGGAAAAAATTAGGTAGAAGAACGTTGTCTGCTGGTCGCGTACAATCTGTTGCCGTTCGTTTAGTAGTAGAAAGAGAAAGAGAAATTAACAACCACAATGCAGAATCATTCTACAAAGTAGTAGCCTATTTTATTTCTGAAAATAAAACATTCAAAGCAGAATTATCTGAAAAACTAAAAGTAGAAAGCGATGCACAATTTTTTTTAGAAGATGTAAAAGCTGCTATATTTAAAGTAGCTGATGTGCAAGTGAAGCCAACACAAAAAGGACCAGCTGCACCATTCACAACTTCAACTTTACAACAAGAAGCATCACGTAAATTAGGTTTTTCCGTTTCGCGCACTATGATTGTTGCACAAAAATTATACGAAGCTGGTAAGATTACTTATATGAGAACGGATTCGCCAAATTTATCTGATGAAGCACTGAGTAATATGCAAGCTTACATCAATAAAGAATTTGGACAAGAATATTCTAACAGAAAGCAATACGCATCGAAAAATGCAAGCGCACAAGAAGCGCACGAAGCCATAAGACCAACGTATGTTCAAAACACCAATGAAGGCAGCAACCGCGATGAAGAGCGTTTGTATGATTTAATTTGGAAACGCACGATTGCATCGCAAATGAGCAATGCACGATTAGAGAAAACAGTAGCAAAGATTGATATTTCGACGCGAAAAGAAAAATTTAACGCTGAAGGTGAAGTTTTGAAATTTGATGGTTTCTTAAAAGTTTATTTAGAAAGTACAGACGATGAAGAAACCGAAGAAGCTGGTATGTTGCCACCTTTAAATATTAATCAAGTTTTAGATTATAAAAATATTGAAGCGCGCGAACGTTTTACGCAACCACCAGCACGTTTTACGGAAGCAAGTTTAATTAAAAGATTAGAAGAATTAGGAATTGGTCGACCATCAACGTATGCACCAACAATTTCTACTATTCAAAATAGAGAATATGTAATAAAAGGTGAAGCTGAAGGAAAGCCACGAACCTATCAGAAATTAGATTTGTCTGCAAATAAAGATATTTCTAAAGAAACACTTTCTGAGAATTCGGGTTCTTTAAAAGGAAAATTATTACCAACAGATATTGGAAGTTTGGTAACAGATTACCTAATGGAAAATTTTACGCGTGTGATGGATTATTCGTTCACTGCAGAAATGGAAAAAGACTTTGATGAAATTGCAGAAGGTCATAAAGATTGGACAAAATCATTAAAACAATTTTACGGACCTTTTCATAAAGAAATTGAAGCATCTGCAGAAAGCACAACTTATGTAACTGGCGAACGCATTTTAGGGACAGATCCAGAAACTGGAAGACAAGTATCTGTGCGTTTAGGAAGATTTGGCCCTATGATACAATTAGGTATTCAGGAAGAAGAAGAAAAAC
>JANNVS010000377.1:0-4400 GCA_031414515.1 Sphingobacteriales bacterium
CTTGCCACCTTGTCATTCACTTTTTCAATTTTATATAATTGACAATAAATTGTCGTGCCAGTTGTATCAACGCAGTGCAGATGCATTTTTAGGCGTGCCTTTCAACATTGCATCCTATGCTTTATTTACAATGATGATTGCGCAAGTTTGTAATTTAGAATTAGGTGATTTTGTGCACACGTTTGGTGATGCACATATTTATTCTAATCACGTAGAGCAAGTACAATTGCAATTGAGCCGCGAACCATATTTATTACCACAAGTAAAAATCAATCCTGAAATAAAATCTATTTTTGATTTTAAATACGAAGACTTTGAGTTAATTAATTATCAGAGTCATCCACATATAAAAGGTGAAGTAGCTGTATAAAAAAAGTCGACAGTCCATGGTCGATAGTCCACGGTTTTGTGGCAAATACTAAAATAAAAACGGTTGACTATGGACTGTCGACCATCGACCGATATGAAGATTTCCATAGTAGTAGCAGCAGCCGAAAACGGCGTCATTGGTAAAGACAACCAATTACTTTGGAAATTATCTTCTGATTTAAAACGCTTTAAGAATATTACATCAAACCATTATATTTTATTAGGCAGAAAAACTTTTGACTCTATTGGAAAGCCTTTACCAAACAGAACTTCATTAATTATTTCCCGAAATTTTGCGTGCGATTTTGAAAACTGTTTAGTGTTTAAAAGTATTAATGATGCGATTGTTTATGCTGCACAAAAAAATCAACAGGAAATTTTTGTTGTTGGTGGTGGTGAAATTTACAAACAAATAATGCCGTTGGTAAATACCGTTCATCTTACAATTGTACATACCGAAATAGAAGGCGACACGCATTTTGAATACGATGATGCTAACTGGAAAGTGCTACATTCAGAATTTATTGAGAAAGACGAAAAGAATGAATTCGATTCAACGTATGTCATTTTAGAGCGAGAAACTTCTTAATATCTTTAACCACAAAGGACACTAAGATTTACGCAAAGGACAGTAAGCAAAATCTTTGCGAACTTTGTGTAATTACTTCTTAACTTTGTGGTTAATATATGTTTCCAAAAATAGTTTTAAAAAAAGAAAAAGAACGTTCTGTGCAACGTTTTCATCCGTGGATTTTTTCCGGAGCGATGCAATGTTTTGATGCTAATTTAAAAGATGGTGATTTAGTAGAAGTGCAAGATTTTAAGAAAAATTTTCTTTGTATTGGTCATTTTTATCATGGTAGCATTGCCATAAAAATCTTATCCTTTAACCAAGAAATAGTTGACCAAAACTTCTGGAATAATAAAATAAAATCAGCATTATTATTACGCAAAATATTTGGTTTTATTGAAAGTAAAAACACTAACTGTTTTCGTTTAATTCATGCAGAAGGTGATAATTGCGCAGGTTTAATTATTGATATTTACAATACTACAGCTGTTATTCAATGTCATTCTATTGGTATGCATCGTTGTATACAGGAAATCAAAAATGCTATAGAAAATGAAGTGAATTTTATTGACACCATTTATGATAAAAGCTCAGCGTATTTACCTAAAGAATATGCTGAAACTATCGAAAATAGCTATTTACTTGGCAACGCAAAAGAAATTGTTGCGTTAGAAAATGGCAATAAATTTTTAATTGATATAGAACACGGACAAAAAACAGGTTTCTTTTTAGACCAACGCGATAACAGAAATTTATTGGCACATTATTGCAAAGACAAATCTATTTTAAACACCTATTGTTATAGTGGTGGTTTTACTATTTATGCATTAAACAACCAAGCCACAGATGTAGTATCCATTGATAGTTCCAAAACAGCGATGGAATTAGTTTCCAAAAATATTGTTACAAATTTTGGAAACAAAACCATTAATCATCATTCTATTTGCGATGATGTTTTTCATTTTTTCAAAAATAGCGATTTAAATTTTGATGTGATTGTTTTAGATCCACCTGCATTTGCAAAAAATATTGCTAAGCGCCACAATGCTGTACAAGCTTACAAACGCTTAAATGCAGAAGGTTTTAAAAGAATAAATAAAGGTGGAATTTTATTTACATTTTCTTGTTCGCAAGTTGTCGATAAAGAATTATTTTATTCAACAGTTATGTCGGCTGCTATTGAAGCCAATCGCGAAGTGAAAATTTTACATTATCTTTCTCAGCCAGCTGATCATCCTATAAATATATTTCATCCTGAAAGTTCTTATTTAAAAGGATTGGTATTATATGTAAATTAAACAATTTTCATTACTTTTAGTTTTAGTATAAATCAGTTTTATGAAAAAAATCTTTTGCTTCGGTCTTATCATCAGTTTTTTAATTTCTTGTAATAAAGATGGTGGCGACAACACACCACCAATTGCAGAATCAATACCTTCAGGCAAAGATCCTATAATTTTTGTACATGGATTTCTTGCATCTGGCGACACGTATGAAAAACAACTAAAGCGCTTCACATCAAATGGTTACTCACCAGCAGATTTATATGCTTTTGACTGGAATTCATTAGGCGATAGAAGTGTAATCACTCCAAATTTAAATAAATTAGTAGATACCGTTCTAGCACGCACAGGAAAAACAAAAGTGCATTTAGTAGGTCATAGTGCAGGCACTGGCGTAGTGCAGGATTATGCGCGCGCATTTGGTTCAAAAGTAAAAAGTTTAACTTTGTTAGCTGGCTTTCCACCAAATCAGCAAGACAGTATTCCTATTCTAAATATTTATTCTACGTTTGATTTTATTGCAAGTGGTGGCAAAGATGTAACTGGTGGAACAAACATAAAACAAACAGATAAAGATCACTATGAAGTAGCAACCTGCAAAGAAAGTTTTGAAGCCATGTTTAAATTTTTCAACAATGGCTCAATACCATCAAACCTCGAATACACAGAAGAAAATGATGTGATACTTTCTGGTCGTTCTGGATTTTTTGGCGAAAATATTTTTAAAGCAAATACAATTGTAGAAGTCTATCAGGTAAGTGCTACAACTGGTTTCAGAATTTACAGCACACCAGATTTTCAATTTGCTACCAATGCACAAGGATTTTGGGGTCCTTTCAGAGCCGATAAAAATGCCTACTACGAATTTGTGGTATATGATAATATTTCTGGAAGCCGTAAAGTGCATTATTATCGCGAACCATTTAAAAGAAGCGACAAATTTGTTTATTTAAGAACATTTCCAACAGGCTTTAGTATTGCAGGTATTTTTTTAGCAGCTTTGCCCAAAGATGATGCGCAAGGCGTTACGGCATTTTTTGGTGCCAGTCAGGCAGCTGTTGCAGGAAGAGATGTGCTAATATTAGATGGGAATACCTTAACGACAAATACTTTCTGTTCTAAAGAAAATACAACGATTGCTTTGTTTGCTTATGATGATAATAATAATAAAGTCACTGACATGACTACCATCGGCTCATTTAATTTATTTCCATTTTTAAAAGGCGCAGATATTTATTTCCCAACTGCAAACAAACAAACTATCACGATGACATTTAATGGCAGAACATTACACGCTACCAATTGGAAATCCAATACAGAAGGCGTGAATGTAATGGCATTTGAATAGTAGTAACAAGTAAGTAGTGATAGTGAGACTAAATCTTCTATTCATTCTTATTTTTGTGTAAACTGTTTATTTTAACCTAATTTCACCTAAGTAGTTTCGGTTATCTTTCCAAAAGATTGTTTTTAATAGATTTTTCTTTATTGCAACTGTATTGGTAGGACTAAACACAGCAGATAATTCATTCTCGGGAATTAAAATCTGTTTATTTGAGATTAGATTATCCATTACCGTATAAACAACACAAACAGTATTATATGGTTTAAAATAAGTAGGTTCTGTCTTATCTCTTGCAGCAATAATATTATCTTTATTATCATTAAAAATAAAGTATACTTTATCGTCATTTAGCACATAAAATCCAGATCTATAATCTATATCTGATGCTCTTTGATTTTTAGGTATTCTAATATATTTAGTTATGATTGAGCTTCGGTCTGTGTTTGCCACAATATAACTTTGTGTAATTGTTTGACCATTTGCGCCCATATCATTTATTTCAAAAATCATATAAGTACTTCCATCTTTTTTGAAGTAAATATCCTTTAACTTAGTAAATAAGCTAAAAGAATTTAAACCGTTAATTTTTTTGCCTTCATAATTTTTGCTTAAAACTGTACACAATTCGTCTGGTATTCTTGTGCTGTTTTTAGAGGATAATTCATCTTTATCAGACAATGTCATTGTAAAAATATTTGACAATGCAG
This sequence comes from Sphingobacteriales bacterium, assembly GCA_031414515.1. Lineage (GTDB taxonomy): Bacteria > Bacteroidota > Bacteroidia > Chitinophagales > JADIYW01 > JADJSS01. Next base: position 4,276 of record JANNVS010000377.1, read on the forward strand.
TACTTTGAAATCCTTGACCCACATTTATATGAGTTCCAACTATAACAATACCGTCTGTAACGGGATTGTATTTGATAGTAAAAATTTTACAATCCTCAGATTTATTTGCCAGTACAAACTCTTTT
>JANNVS010000378.1:0-5331 GCA_031414515.1 Sphingobacteriales bacterium
GGATGTTCGGCAGCGCGCTCAGCATCTACTGTTACTTTATAACTTTTCACATCTTCGCGCATTTTTTTCAGCATCGATATGATATCCATACTGGTGCAACCACCAAGAGCCATCAACACTAATTGCATTGGTCGTGCGCCAAGATCTTCGCCACCAATATCAGGCGAGCCATCCATGTGTACTACAACACCTTGTTCATTTTTTGCTTCGAGATGCACTTTGTTATTCGCTCTTTCTATTTCAATCTTCATGTTATAAAGTTATTGGTTATTAGTTATTTGTTATAGGCAAATTATATTTTTTTACTGTTAAGTGCGAAAATAATGCATTTAGCATTAAAGATATTAAGCAAGATTTCTCGCTACGCTCGAAATGACAAGGAACAGTAAAACAAAAAAAGCTATTCACCAATTGGCGAACAGCTTGAAATTCTCATGGTTATAAGAATTGTGTACTTTTAAATTTTAAACAATGCGTATACAATTGCATTGGTATGAAATACTTTTTTGTCATCAATAGGTGTAATAAATTTTGAGTTAGTGAAATCAATAAATCCTTGCTGAACTTTTGCGCCAACACCAAAACCACTTTTAGATACAAACTCAAAACCAGCAGTAACACCAGCATCGTAGGCTCTGAACGGACGATTGCCATTCACATCTTTATCGTTGTGATTTTTTAGAAAATTGTTTTCTCTGTCATCTATATCTGTAGGTATATTGTTTTTAAAATCAATTTTTGTTCTTGCTTGTAAGTTTACTGCATAAGATGCATAACCACCAACATTTACATTAAAGATTTTTTTCTTGCCAATATAAAATTTAGCAACAACTGGCAATTCTAAAGAGTGGAAATTCCAACGGTAGAAAGATCTATTTAAGTTGGTTCCTTCTAATTTTTGTTGCGTTCCTCTGTTTGCATAATTAAAACCTATTTCTAAAGCGAACACTTTTTTGAATCTGTGTTCAAAGTTTACACCAAAAACACCACCTGGTTTGATTGTGTTTTTGCTATCACCATACGTAGAATTTTTTTGCAAACCCATTGTGTTTAATGAAAAACCGCCTGTGAAACCAACTAAATTTCTTTTTTCTGAAATATCACCAGCAAATGTAGTAGCAAGTGATAATGTTGTGATTGTTAAAATTAATAATGTCTTCTTCATATAATTATTTTTGTTTTACTTATTCTGACAAAAGTAGTACCAAAGTTGGTTAAGTGAAAATTATTCATAAAAAATACTTAGTAATTGGTATGTTTTGGTGAGAATTTGGTGTTTAAGACCTTGAAGGTTTTAATGTATTATTTCTTTGTAATAGTTACACGTTCGCCTTTTGAATGTGATTTGAATTCTGGTGCATACATACTTTCTATCAACGTAATTCCATTAGAGAAATTTCCTGCAATGGTAGCACGCATTGAATATTCAAAAACATACACACCCTTTTGAACCCAATCCATAAAGAAATGTGTGGCAACATCTTTGGTGCTTTCGTAATAACCTAAACCATCTTGATATTTATATTGCGACAACACATTGCTTGGCTCAAAACCTGCAGCACGCATATCTTTCATGTGCACGTATTCTAAGTTTCTGTCGGTGCGCAATTCGATGCGTACTTTTACCACATCACCAACTTGCAACGGTGTTTTGTCAGTAATAGTAATTAGTTTTTTGCCTTCATTTGTGTTTTCTTCTTTGAATAATTTTTTAGTTAATTGCAATGCTGTTGTTGCACCAGTAATTTTATCCAAGTCTTCAAAATATTGCCAATACACTGCGCCATAGGCTGGACCTTTGTCTGTTTTCTTCAATTCGATTTTTGCCATTTCTGGTTTTATTTCATCGCCAGACCATTTTACTTTGTAATAACCTGTGCCTGGTTCAACTGTTGCATTTAATTTAATTGGATCGATAACTACTTTATTCATTTTCACTTCTACTAATTTGTCAGATTTTAACCAGTCTTTTCCTTGTAATAATAAAGCGTAACAAGCTTCTGCTGTTGCTTTGGTTGATTTCCATGAAGTAGTTTGTTTTTGTTTTAGCAACCAAACTTTCATTTCGTCTACTGATTTATTATCGTTGGCAACTTCGTTGAATGCTTCAATTAATAAGGCTTGTGTTTCTACCGGTGCCTGATACCAGTACCAACCAGCATTTTCATTCGCTTTCCAATACATACCCAATTCTTCGTTGCTAATCGAGTTTTGTTTTAATGATACAATAATTTTATCAGCAGTTGGTTTTTCTTTATTGCGTTGAAGTGTCAATGAAATCATGCCTTTTGAATATAAATCCTGATTCAGCCAAAAATCTTTTTCTTGTTTGATAAAATAATTATAAGCTTCATCATTTTGTTTTTCAATTTTATAATCGAAAAAAGAACGCGCGTACAATGCGTGAATGTTTGTGTAGTACAAGTGATTATTTTTTAAATAATCTTTATCGTATTTTTTGATGTTCACTAAATCTTCTGTCAGTCTATCATCTAAATATGTAACCGCTTTGCGCAGCATTTCATCAATCTTAGATTTATTTTTTAAATCGATTACATTGAGTTTTGCTAAATGACCAAAGCCAGCCACAATATGTTGCGTGATGTAGCGATTGTCTTGCATACCTGGAAACCAGGTGAAACCACCATTTGGCGTTTGCATTTGTAGTAGTTTATCAAACGCACGTTGTTGTTCATCGCTCATTTTTGCTAAGTCAAATAATAATGCAATGCGTTTTTTCTGTTCGGTTTCGTCTTGTGCTTCACGAACCCAAGGTGTTTCTTCTAACAACACAGATTTTAATTCCTGATTTTTTTCTAAGTTAGAAAGCAGCGCATCTGTGTTTTTCCATTTATCAAAAATAGTTTTAATTTTCGGATTTTCGTTTGCAATATAAGATGCTAATGAATTTGCGTAATAACGTGAAAATAATTGTTCTGCGCATTCGTATGGATATTCCATCATGTATGGCAATGCCTGCACTGCATACCAAACCGGTTGCGATGACATTTCTAACGTAAGATTATAATTTTTAAGTGTAGTTGATTTGTTGTTCAATAATTTTTCAAACGTAAATGTTTTTTTGCTTTCACCACGAACCCATAACGGCATCGTTTCTGTTACCATCATTCTGTTTGGTAATACAATTAAAGATGCTTGTTCGCCATCAGAAAAATTATCTGCCTGTGCAATTACTTTGTAGGTGATGGCATCAATTCCTTGTGGAATTTGCAAAGTCCAACTTACTGCTGTGTTTTTTCCTTTTTCTACAGAAAAATCACGTTCGCCAATTGTGCTAAATTTTCCACCAACTGCTTCCATTATTTTAAACGTAATTACTTTCATTGTTGCTGCATCGTACAATACTAATTCTGCTTTTCCACTTAAATCTTTATCTGAAAGATTGGTGATTTTTGTAGTGAATTCAAAGTTATCGCCTTCGTGCAAAAAGCGTGGTGTGTTTGGTGTTACCATCAATTCTTTTTGTGTTACAATAGATTTTGTGAAATATTGAAATTTTAAATCTTTGGTGTGCGCCAAGCCTAAAAAATTCCATTTTGTTAATGCTTCAGGCATTTGGAAATTTAATATGATGTTGCCTGCTGTATCTGTTTGTAATTGCGGAAAGAAAAAGGCTGTTTCGTTTAAATTGGTTCGTGGTGTGACTTCTGGTTTTTTAGGTGGTTTTGCGGAATCTGCACTTCCTGATTCTTTTGCTGTTTCTTCATCTTTTTTTAATTTAAGCTCTGTAAACGCTTTTATTGATTTTGGTGTATTTGCTGATTTGGTTTCTGTTGCTGTTCCAGCGGATTCTAACATAACTGGTGCTTCATCGTAATCAGCCATCTCGTACACAACACCTTTGTTTCTATAATAATATCTATTATAACCACCAATACTCAAACCAAATAAATTCAAATCATCGTAGCCGTGCGATGCGAAGTCTCTATAAGGATTCCAACCTTTTGAAGTATATAGATTGCTGTTTCTGCTACCAAAATTATCGCCAGTATAACTACCGAGATAGCCTTGAAAATAAGATTGTGATAAACCAAAATTTAAACTATGTGGTAAAAATGCATCTAAAGAAGCATCGTACATGGTTGCTAATAATTCACTCGCTATTTTTTCTTTATTCGTTCCAGAAATTTTTAATTTCCATTGTTCTTTTGCACCAGGCAATAATTTATCTCTGAACGTAATCCATTCAACTTTTAAGCTTTTGTCTTCGTAAGGAACACTTATATACTGGTTTCCTGTGTAACTTCTGTTTTTATTTACGATAACATAATTAAGTTCAATGCCACCTACATATTCTTGTTTAATTGAAATGGAGAATGTTTTGATTTCATTATTTAACTGCACGGTTTTCTTTTCCAAAATTTTTCCTTTGAAGGCAGTTTCAATTATTGCGTATGCATTTTGCATGGATGTGCCAATTTGATAATTCACCGTTTCGTTAGGTTTTACTGATGTTTTATCTAACTTAAAATACGCAAACGATTTTGGATTTGGTGTTTTATCATTTGTTGAAGATGACAAAAATGATTTCTTAAATTCTATCGGGTTTCCGTTTTTATCTTTACAAGAAAACTCAATAATATAAGCACCACTTGGTAATGAATTTGGTGTCAGATTTATTTCGGTTTGTTTGTCTGTATTAAAAGTATAACTGTTTACTAAATTTCCACGTTGCCAGTTATTCAACAAATCTTCTTTGTCGTAAATTTCATAAGGAAACAAATTATCGTGTTCTGTTTTTGTTAAACTAAATTTATCAGGCTCGGTCCACAAGCGCGCTTTTTTTGGTGTTGATGGTTCTATTAAATCATAAATTTTTATAGAAACATCAGTTGGTTCCGGTTGTCCATTTAGATTATTTATAGAAACCGTAATTTTATTTTCTTTTGTATTGTCGATATTTTCACCAACATATAAATTCGCTTCTATCGCTAAATAACCAACACGTACAGTTGTGATGGCTGAATGTGTTTCACCATTAATATCTATTACATCAGCCGTTATTTCATAATTAAAATATGGTTTGAATTCTTTTGAAATCGTTAAATCTGGAATCGCAGAAAAATCTATCGTGAAGTTTCCGTTGTCGTCTGTTTTGGTAACACCGTTTGCAATAATTTTTTCGTTGCTCACAGGAAACCAAGGTCTGCGCCAGCCGTACCAGCACCACATCGGAAATTCTGCCACACGGCGAACATTGTATTTAACTTCTGCATTATCGATATTTGCGCCTGCATAAGAAACTGCTTTTCCTGTGGCGCTTACTTTATCATTTAAGTTGTACGATTTTTTTATGGGTTCGAATGTCGC
>JANNVS010000379.1:0-3880 GCA_031414515.1 Sphingobacteriales bacterium
GGTTGTTTTTGCACCGAGTGCATCAGAGCCTGAACTTGGTTCTGTTAAACAATAAGAAGCTGCCCATTCCCCGCTTCCTAATTTTGGTAAATACTTTTGTTTTTGTTCTTCAGTACCAAAATATAAAGTGGGTAATGTACCGATACCAATATGGCAAATTACTGTTGTTGCAAAAGAGCCAGTTCTGCCATATGCTTCAGCAATAATACAACCCGTAATTACATCCTGATTCATGCCACCATATTCTTCTGGAATAGGTGTAGACAACAAACCCAATTCACCGGCTTTTTTCATCAAGTCTGTTGTAACGTTTGTCTCTTGTTTTTCAATTTCTTTCCATAAAGGCATTACTTCTTTTTCCACAAATTCATTAGCCATTTGACTTACCATGAGTTGTTCTTCGGTATAATCTTCTGGTGTGAAAACCATTTCTGTGGTTGAATCTTTAATTATAAATTCACCGCCTTTAAGAGTCAATATTTTTTCTGTTGTTTCCATTGTTATTTAAGTCTTTCGATAATTCCAGCAATGCCTTGTCCGCCACCGATGCAAGCAGACACCATGCCATAGCGTTTATTTTGTCGGCGCATTTCATTAATTAATTGTACTGATAGTTTTGCACCAGAGCAACCTAGTGGATGACCTAATGCAATGGCGCCACCATTTGGATTTATGATATCTTGATTTAAACCAAGTGTACGAATAACTGCTAATGATTGCGCTGCAAATGCTTCGTTTAATTCAATCATATCGATGTCTTCTATTTTCATACCTGCTAACTGCAACGCGCGTGGTATTGCTACAACTGGACCAATTCCCATTACGCGTGGTTCGCAACCAACAACAGCGCAAGTTACCAAGCGTGCAATTGGTTCGATGTTTAATTCTTTCACCATTTTTTCTGACATCACTAATACGAATGCTGCGCCATCAGATGTTTGTGATGAGTTGCCTGCTGTTACAGAACCTTTCGCTGCGAATACTGCTTTTAGTGCTGCTAATCCTTCAACTGTTGTGTCTTTACGCGCACCTTCATCTGTATCAACAACAGTAGAACGAACTTTTCTTTTGTTTTCTTTAAGATAAACTTCTTCAACTGTTACAGGCACAATTTCATCTTTAAATTTACCAGATTCAATTGCTGCAATTGCTTTTACATGTGAGTTGTAAGAAAAAGTATCTTGGTCTAAACGAGAAATTCCGTATTGCGTTGCAACTGCTTCTGCTGTTAAACCCATGGAAGAATAATAATCTGGAGTTGTAGATGCGATGCCATAATTTAATACAGTTCTCCAGCCAGTCATTGGCAATAACGACATAGATTCAACACCACCAGCGATGATACAATCTGCCATGCCTGCTTTGATTTTTGCAGTTGCCATTGCGATGGTTTCTAAGCCTGATGCGCAATAACGATTGACTGTTACACCACCAACGGTTAATGGCAAACCTGCACGCAATACAATCATACGACCGATTTGCATGCCTTGCTCAGCTTCTGGAATGGCGTTGCCACAAATTAAATCATCGATTCTTGATGGATCTAAATTTGGAACAGATGCTACTAAATGTTTTACAACATCTGCACCTAAATCATCTGGACGATAAAAGCGGAACCCACCTTTTTTTGCTTTACCTATCGCACTGCGATAGCCTGCTACTATATATGCTTCACTCATAAAAAAGAATTTTTTATTTTAGTTTATTAATTTATTTTACTCAAAAAGAATTTTATTTACTCCAATAATTTCATTGGTCGATCTTTCAATTATTCTTACTATATACATTCCTTTTAAATCGTTATTTTGAACGATAGTAGTAGATGTATTTACATTAACTTCTTTTTCTATTTTACCTGATACATTAATTAATTGAATCACAAATTGATTAGAAGATGTGTTATCTAAAGTAACTGTGAAAAAATTTCTTGCAGGATTTGGATAAATTTTGAATGCTTGTAATTTATTTGATTTGATAGCTGTAAGTATACCTGTTCTTGTTACAACTGTATTAGTAATAATTGCAGGATTATTATCAAAATAAATACTTGCATTATTGGAAATACTATCGCCTACTATTAATGTTTGTTTAGGTTTTATTTTAAAAGTAACATAACCATGTGACGCTGCTTCATTAGATACACTATCTGGTAAATTAATACCATTAAAAGCAAATCTCACTTCATTGGATGATGTTAGTTGTACAGATGAAACTGGATGGCTACTTGCTAAAAACTGAAATGATTTCACATCTAAATTAGATGACAATATATCACCTATTAGAATATTGGCTGCTGGTGCATTTCCAGTATTCTGGAAACGAATGGTGTAAATTAAATCTTCAATCCTTTGAGTATTACTTAGATTTAAAGCATTAATATTTACTTGTTTGTCATTTGGATCAAAAGCGCATCTTATTTGATTACTAAATGAAGTTGAAATAGAATCTTTAACAACATTGAAGGTATCTTTAGTATAAGATGTGCTTGTAACGTTTACATAAGCACCAATATGATTTAATAGATTTGAAATGGTATAAACAACATTAATTTGAGTAAGACTGCCAATTGCCTGTCTTGTTAGATTCCATGTATATGTTTTATTCAAAACATCAATAGTGCTTGGCAATGGCGAACAAACAATATTTGTCATCAATGAATCAAATTTTACTTTTATAGTATTGTTAGAAATTGTATTACCAAGATTTATAACATTTATAGCAGACTGAATATTGCCATTATTACAACCAATATTATTCGAATTAAAAACTGCTATAGATTTGTAAATTGGAGTTGCATTTTTTAATTTAAATGGAATATTAAAAACACGTTCACCATTAACTAGGGGCAAATTGGTTAATATAATATTATTTAAAATAAAGCCAGGTTTTAATTCGTATAAAGATGTATCATAATCCAATTGAATCGTATAATTATTCAATTTCAAATCATTAAAAACAAAAGTATTGTTCAATACATTTCCAGAAAACAAGTTGCTTAAATTAGTAATTTGTGTTTCATTATTTTGAACTAAAGTGACTTTTACATTTGCTAAAACTGGTTCTGCATATAATGGATTTGCAATGTAATTTAACTGATTGTCATTGTTTACATCATAATAGCAATTGCCTACTAAATTATCTAATAATGTATCAATACTAATATATGCAATTGCAGTATCGTTGTTGGCGCAATTCAATTGAAAAGAACAATTAGGTGCTTTAGGATAATAACTTCTATCCATACTAGTTTTATCAAAAAATTGAACGCCTCCGTTGCTGGCTATATAACTAAAAGTATCTTTTATGTTATATTTTTGATTAGCGTTAGGTATGTAGGTATAATCAATATTTGGACTTGATCTATAATTTCCACTACCTGCAATAGTATATTCTGCATTAGAATTGTCAATTATCATGGTGCCTTTGTTCGGTTGTCTTAAAATATTTGTAATTGGAAAATCATATGCAGCTGGAAAATTATTAATTGCCAACTGCCTTAAAGCATTTCCATCGAAATTACAAGGTGTGGCTACATCATTATCTATCAAATAAATATTAAGATTGTCTTTTCTTTTAATACTGCTTTTGATAAAACTATCTTTAGCGCATACCATATTATTTTCAATAATACCAATACCGATGTTTGTTTGTTTACAATTAGTAATACCACTTGCTGTTGCACAGATAGTAAACTCATATTGATCAGAGCCAGCAGGCCGAGGAAATACAACATCAACACCATTAACTGTTTTAAAGATTTGGACAGGTTGTGTTTGAACACCCATACTTGTTACCTGATAATTAACCGTTATACTATCTGCACTAGTAACTCCAAATACCATTGCTATATTCATTGGCTGTCCTGATGGGGGATAGGTTG
>JANNVS010000380.1:0-10128 GCA_031414515.1 Sphingobacteriales bacterium
TTCTTTTTCCCTTGTGCAATTAAGCCATCCTTGCCAACCACTAAAGAGCAACCCATCATTTTCTTCCCTTCATATGGGCCACCAACAATGTAGCCAACACTGGTGGTACTTGCAATTATAAGATTATAATAGGATGCTAAAGTGTAGAATGGCTTGTACCATTTATCATAATATGGATCATCGTTTTCTGTGATGTGGTAATCTACAGTCCAGGATGATGGCGATAAGATAAGTTGCGCACCCATTCGAGCTAAAGTGTGCCCTATATGTAAAGAATCGTGATAGTTATCGGCACAAACATTCAATCCAATTTTCCCAAATGAAGTATCATAAACTTCCAATTTTTGACCAACTTCATAAAAAGGGAATTCTACTTCCAGTAAATTTATTTTTCGATGTTTGCCGTAAATTTCACCTTTCTCATTAATCAATATGGCTGTGTTGTAATGATGTGCTTCCGTTTTTTCTGTTAAACCGACACAAATATGAATGCTGTATTTTTTTGCTAATTCGCAAAAAATAGTACTGAATTTTCCAGGAATAATCTGTGCTTCGTTTAATGAAGAAGGGTGTGTCCATGCAAAGTCTATGGTTTCAGGTAATAATATTATGTCTGCTTTTTGTTCAGCAGCTTTTTGTATCATTTTTTCTGCACGTTCAAAGTTGCGTTCAGGTTCTCCACCTTCTACTAATAATTGTCCTAATGCGAGCCGCATATTTTTAATTTATTTTAATAATTAAATTTCCAATATATAAATTTCGTTACCCTTTTTTCAAAATAAAATAAATAAAAAGATATAGAGATTAGTTTTTAATAGTATAGCTTCAAAAACTATGGTTTATTTATAAGGGTAAAATATTCAAGAACTCATCGAGGTTATGAATTGATTTTAAATCAATATAACTTTTCGATGCAAGACATAATACAATACTTTCCGGCTCTAGTGTTAACTCAATCCAATGAGAATCAGGAACGTATAGACCTCTTTCTTCAATGTTAAAGTGGTATTCCTTGTTGTTTAAATTAATTAATTTAATTTTTGCATTTCCTTTTACTAGAACAAGAATTTGTGCCTGATTTAAATGGGCATGATTTCCGCTAATATGACTATGTGTATTCGTAGATAAAAAATAAACTCTCTCTACTTTAAATAAATCATTCTTTGAAATTTCAATTACATCAATTTTTAGTTGATTGGAATCCTTAAAATAAAGCTCCTTATTGATAAATCTTGGAACATTAGACATAAATCGATTTTATCTCAAAGATAAATAATATCATTGATTTAACAGGCAGAATCTATTTTAGATTTACGGTCTTGTTTGTTAATGGCAAAAGAAATCATGTCGCGAATGGTGGCAAAGAGCACTTTTAATTTTGATCCACCAGCTTTGCCATATTCTCGTTCTCTATGATTTATAGGTACTTCAATAATCTTAAAGCCTTGATAATAAGTATTTAGATATAATTCAGCATGCACAAATGCACTTCTTCCTTTAAAGATGACGCTGTCCACTATTTTTCTTTTAAATAATACAGAACTATTAACATCATTTACTTTAGTATTGGAAATAATGGAAATACAAAAATTATAGAATTTTGAAATAATTAGTCTATATATATTATCTGCTCTTTTGACTCTTTTTCCCAAAATAAAATCATATTCGTTTGTGAATTCTAAAGATGGATTAAGAAAATCAAATGCACTAAACTGATGGTCTCCTGGCAAGAAACAAATCCATTCTGTCTTAGGAAGTGTAAATACTTCCTTTAATGTCGGACCAAAACTTAAATTTTCAGGATGATATATTGCAGAAATAAAATCATATTTATTTTCCAGTTTCTTTATAACGAACTTGGTATTGTCTGTACTACCATCATCAATTAATAAGAACCTGTAATTAAAATTATATTGATTTGCAAAGTCAATACATTCATTTACTAAATTTTCTAATGTACATTCATCATTATAGGCTGGAATACTAAAGGTTATTTCCATCTTTTTAACTTGTTTGCTGGGCTCTTTCATATCTTAATTCGATAGAAACTCTGGTTATGTCATGCATGCTGTTCTTTGCATTTCCATGTATTAAGTATGGACTAAATACTAAAGCTTCGCCATATTTTGGATTTGGAATGAATAAATTAACATTATAATCAGTTGATATTGCTGCAGCAACTCTAAATTTTTTGTTGTTATAAACTACTCCATCTTTTGTTCTGCATATTTTAGATTCATTCCATAAGTGACTGCGTTCTACAACAGCAAGACTATTTTCTTTATTACAACCTGCAATTGGAATCCATACATTAAGCGTATTTTCCCATTGTTTCATCCATGAATCTCTGTGAAATGGATTCTCATCACCTTTTGATGGTCTTACAATCCGAAAACCAATAATTTCTTGCAGGTTATTGTCAATAATGATTTTCTTAAGCCTTAATGAAGTATTAATAGTTTTTGAAATTCCATCTCGAATAACTTCTTCTATAGTAGATAAAATATCTACCTCCATTTCCCAGTTTGCAATTTTATAATGATCATTATCATCGTGAATAAAAGTATGATATTTTTCTAAAGTAAAATTAGCTACAGGCTTACCCAATACTTTTTCGACTCTATCTTTTACATAGGAAGATATTCTGCTTTTTAGTAATTCAAACATAGCATCATCTAACACTAGTTTAACAAAAAAACCGATACTATCGTGTGCTGATTCTTTGAGTAGATTATCAGATTTATGGATTGATACTGTATCATCACCTATTATCAAATCATTTAATTCTGTATCTATATTTGACATTATATTTTTATACATACTCTGTCATACTTTTATTGTTGGTTTGTATTCATTATTTTCAATAAAGGTAAAGGTTCCTTTTTTTCTCATATATAGCGTTCTTAAAACAAACTCTAATCTTGATTCAACTTTGGCTGTAATTACATTACGAATTGTTCTGAAAAGTCTAATAGGCCTGAATAAATAATTGCTAGAATAAAATATGGAGTAGTTTAAGAAAACATAAAATTTCATAATAATGGGTGAGATGTCTTTTGAAAAAAACCTGATTTTCCCAAGATAATTTACATATATAAGATCCAGATAATACTGATCATCTTCTAAAGAAAGTTCTCCCTCTTTTAATAATCTGTTAAATAAAGCGCTTCCAGGGTAAGGGTGAAAAACAGCAGGTGCCATATCGTGAGCACCAGCATAAGAAGCTTTTATAAGAAACCAAAGTGTTTGAAAAATAGACTTATGAGTTTCTTCAGGAAAGGCAATAATCATGTTCAACTTAATGTTCATTCCATTTTTATTTGAATATGACATAGATTTGAGCATATTCGGAAGTGATACTTTTTTCTTAATTATTTTTAAAATTTCTTTTGACCCAGATTCAGGTGCATATGTTATATTCCTGCAGCCTGACTGATACAAGTAGTATGCAACTTCTTCATCTATCGTTTCTGATCTTGTGCCACCAGGGATTTGCCAGGTGATATTTAACTTGTTTTCTATTAAGAGTTTGCAAAATCGGATGATCCATTCTTTTTTTATAATCGCCGTTAAGTCAAAGAAATCAAAATTAGTTATTTTGTAAGTTTTTATGAGGTATTGCATTTCAGCCAGCATATCTTCCGGAGGTCTCATATAATATCTCGTGCCCCACATATCAGGGCTTGAACAAAAAGTACATTGAAAAGGACACCCACGCGTAGCTAATACAGGTAGAGTTCTGCCAGTAAGGTCTACTCCATAATATAATTTATTATCGAAATAACTTTGCATTGGAAATAAGTGCCATGCTGGCCATGGAAAATTTTCGATATCTTTTTTTCTTGTTCTTCTTGGTGTAGTTATTATTTCTCCATTAATTGCTCTAAAAACAATACTTTCAATATTTTTTAGATTTAAGTCGTTTTCATATGCATTTATTAGCTCTACAATTGTTTCTTCTCCCTCACCAAGAACACAAGCGTCTAAATGTTTGGTTGCTTTAATGGAGTGTTCAGGTAATCCCGTAATATGTTCGCCACCAGCAATAATTTTCATGTAAGGAAATTTCTCTCCAATTAAATCGATTAAATGTCGGTCACTTAGCCAGTTAAAGGAAAACATACAACTAATACCTATGACATCTGTATCTGGATTTATCCTGTTTAAAACTGTTTCAAAATCTAATCCATTTATATATAAATCATCATAAAAATGATAATATGCATCAATATCTTCTGCAATAGCATCAATTACAGATACTTCATGGCCAGCTTCTGTTAATGAAGCGGCAATATAGGCAAGCCCCAAGGGCTGTGCTGAGCGCATTGCACTTGAATTAATGACAAGTACCGCTGGGCCTCTTAATAAACATATCTTCATGGTGACAGAAATTTAAATTTTAATATATTTCTTTGTATAGGCAGAAATATAAACCAAAATAAAGTTCCTAAGTTGTGAAATTTGTTTAGAAAGCTTATTCTGGTTTCAAAAATTTTACTTTTTTTCTTTAATGCCTTTATAGATAAAGTTGATAAACACTTACAGGCTATCCAATATTTTTGTGACATATATTCTTCCTTTACAACATCAAATAAAATAATTACTCTATTCCTATTTGAATTATTCCATGTAGAGTGAGTATATGCATCATTAAATAATAAAACTTTGCCATTTGCCCAAGAACGTTCTTCTCCACCTACTTGCATTCCACAACTGGGAAGAATATCTGGAATTTCAATTCCAAAATGACAGCGAATGGTAGTGTTGGTTTCTCCAGTATGTGGCAATACACTGGAATTAGACTTTAAAACAGTTAGGCCAGCCAATATTACACCAGGAATAGAAGAAATAATTTCATACGTTTTTGGAAATTTCTTACAATTAGCATTGTTTTTCCATAGGAAGTTAAAAAAATATAGATTAGTCCATGAATTTGGCGCAGAAAGATTAGGCGGATTAATATTATTTGAAAATTCAAACTCATCACTTACTAACTCTTTTAATTCATCTCTTATAATTTCATATTTTTCTTCTAAGCCGTTAACCCAATTAAAGTCGATAGGGTTGTAAAACTTAGGATATTTTCCTCTGTAAGGTTCATCATTAATAAAATAAACAGGAGGTTCCACCATCATATTTTCAGTTATTTAAATCAATTAATTTATTTCCTCTAATATTAGTTTTGATTGTTTATTTTCTAGTATAGATTTTTCACTGGCTTCAATAAAAGAAACATCTTCATATACTTTTGTTGCCTTTGATGTTTTTAAATGAAAGAGTTGTTTTATGTGTCTTTTTAAGTGATATAAATTATGTAACGCATAAGATTTAAACACAGGATTTTGTCCTTTAAATCCAACGCCCAGATCACTAATAAAAGCAATAAAATTTATAAAAAATGCAGGTACCCAACTTATATTATTGATATTAAAATTAAGTCGTTGCTTTTGACTCAGCAACGGAAAAATTTTAAAAAGGAATTCATAACTTAAATATTTTCTAACTAATTCTGGATTTCTTACATTCTCAATGTTTCTAAAAAAAAGAAAATCTTTTCCATCATTAATTCTCTCTGCTTGTTCTACACTTAAAGTACCTTCCTGAACTGCTTCTTTCATCATCACTGTACCTGGTAAAAAGGAAGTCCAAAATGTCTGAATTCTTGCTGGACCAGTATTTGCATAAAGCATCTGTGCATTTTTCTGCGCGCCTTCTGGTTCATTAGGTAAACCAAACATGTGATCTACTTTTACTTTAAGTCCATACATGTTGAGATATTTCATAGCATTTTCAACATCTGAAATTTTTTCATATCTCATTAGTGATTTCTTTTTAAAATCATCATCCGTTGATTGAATTCCCATTTGTATCCATTGGCAACCAGATTCCTTAAGAAGTTTTGCAACTTTCTCGTTTACATAACGTGGATGCGTTAAAATTTGATAAGGTATATTAATTTCTTTTTTATATTTATAAGCAAACTCTTCCAGCCAAGAAAACTTAGTCGCAAAAACATCGTCTTCAAAATCTACCCATCGCATATTATAGCGTTTTTTAGCAACTTTCAATTCTGCAATTACATGATCCACAGACCTCATTCGTACAAATTTTGACTTTTCATCAGGCAAATCTGCGTAAAAGCTATTAAAACAAAAAGTACATCTATATGGACATCCGCGAGTGGCCAATGTCATATAAATTTCATTCATACTTACATGGTCTTCCCATAATTGCTTATCTAAGAATGGTAAGCTGTCTAAATCTTGTAGAAAACCAGCTTGTTTTCCTTGAATTATAATTCCTGAAGAATTTTTATGATAGGTATTGATAATAGGATTGTTAAAATTTTTGCTTTCAACAGCTCTAACAATATCCATAATAGCAACATCACCTTCACCAACTACCGCAAAATCAATAAATTCGTTTTTTAAGACTCTTAAAGGCAAAGCAGATGTATGTACACCACCAAACAGAACTTTAATTTCAGGATTGATTTTTTTTGATTCTTTTGCCACCTCTAATGCCCACTGATAGGTGGATGTTAATGGCGAAATAGCGAGTATATCAGGATTGTCAGATTCTATTTTTTTTAGAACAGAATCAGTCTCATCAAAAAAATTAGAGAAGAAGGGAATTTCCAGATTAAATCTATCATTAAATAATGAAGCGTTAAAAGCTAAACTTGTTTCAACAGAATTATACTTACATATTGCAGAAAGCTGACTTAATCCTAACTGTTCGGTACCTAATCCAACAAATGTAACTTTCATAAACTATAACTAAAGATTAACTTTCTTCTTTTTTGTATAAAATGAATTAACTCCAAAATACACTAAAAATAAAAACAAGGTAATAAAAAAAACTGACAATTGCCAAAAGTAGGATTCATTGCTAGTCCATGGACCTAAATGTTTAAAATATTTTTGAAAAACATTGGAAAATATTATATTAAAATCTGTACTGCTATTGATGATTTTAAAATACGTGTTTGTATCTAACGGGTTGATTTTTATATAAAAACCTGACCAAATTAGATTAAATAGAATTATAAAAAAAAGCCACTGATTTGATAAGAATATTGTTAGCCTATTTATATATAAATCAAATTTTTCAAATATCATAAAAAATATAAAAGGCAAAAATGTTGTTAAATACCTCGACTCTGATGTTAATGAACAAAAAATAAATAAAATTACTAACGGTATATATTTTTGGTTTGATTCTAAGAATAATTTAATTGAATTACCCAAGAATAAAATAAAAATAATGATTAGTCCAAAATAATTGAAATGAGAACTTAGGAAACCAAATGGTCTTGTGTTTACTTGCCTCATGTTATTTATAATTTTATTTATTGCACCTTCATTTAGTCCATCACATATTTCTAGACCAACCTTAAAACTAAATTTGCTAAGGATTAATTTAAAGAAAATGATACTTGAGATAAATAGCACATACACAAAAGCATTTTTTGTGAATCTTACATTGAACTTTTCAGGAATAATAATAAAAAAAAATATCCAGATATATGAGATGGTTGAAATAATAGAAATGTATGATAATGAGTATATCGTTTTATTTTCTAGTGTCTCAGTACATAATGGATTTCTAAGCAAGTAAAAAGAAATGAATAAATATGAAATTATAAATGAAAGCAATACGAATCTTCTGGAAAACTTAATTTTGAAATTACTGCTATTTGAACTAAATAGGAGAACAGTAGAAAATACGACAGCTAAGCTGCTGACAAAAACAGAAAAAAACAAAAGTAAGTATTGAAGCCATTTTATTCTAAATAGAATAGAGAATAGTAGCATGATAGAGTATAATAAATAAAACGGATCAAAAAAAACAGGCTCAAAAAAAAACTGTTTGAGAAACATAAAATTTAAGTAAAACAACGCAGCACAAAGCATAAAAGCCCTGAAACTTATTTTCTTTATATATAAAATATACGAAAAAATAATTAGAGATAAGCACAGGTAGATACTATTTAGTATTTCTAAAGTTAAGACAACATTTTTGGATATATTAACCTTATAGTCGTCAAACATAATACTTGATAGTTCATCAGGTCGAAAAAAAGTTATTATTCTGTAGAAGACATGCGTAATAATCATTGGGAGAAGGCGAGTTCCAGCTTCCGAAAAATATTCTTTTTTCTGTAAATGACTAAGTAAATCGGGTACAAAATGAGAAATAGAAAGACCATCTGAACCGATGCCATTAAACAAATCACTTTTTTCACCAAAAATTGTTAAGAAGAATACGGTTAAACATAGCGTTAATACAACCGCGATATATTTAAATCTTAAATCTATATCGTTCATACATTAAATCAACATCATACTAAAAAATTCCCGATAATATTTAAACTACACCTCAACTTTGTCTGGTTCACCTATTTTTTCAATCTTTTTCATTAAACTACCCTTTCTTTTGTAGTTGTAAGTGTCACCCAGAAAAGGAAAGAGAGAAAAAATTAAAGGTGGCTTGTATGCAAGTAGCATACAAGTGGTTAACATCTTAGATGACTTCCAACCTGCAGAAAGATCTGCAAATTTATATGCAACACCAATAGTGTCAGTAATATTTTCTACCTGATGCCATAATAAAGACGGAAAAAATAATACGTCACCTTCATTTGTGTAGACATCTAATGGTTGAACATACTTAAGCAGTTTATGACTTTTGTCATTAAAGTCTGTATCGGAATAGAAATAGTTGAAACCCTTTGGTCTTGCTTCAAAAAAGAGCCTGTCATGAGTCTTGTAGAAGGTCCATTTTTTTGTTCCTTTTATTTGTATGAAAATGGTTTGTGCAAAACCATCATGCAAAGGTGTTATAGTTCCTTTTCCACCCATAAAGAAAAAGAATGTATCATTCCGTGCAGATTTTGATCTAAATTTTCTCAACCAATTGTGATCCAAATCGGCTATTAATTCTGATTGATCTTCGAGCACTCTTGAAAACTTTAAATACTCTTTTCTGCCTTCTTTCATTCCAGCAATATATTCCCTGAAAGTTGTCACATCGTCATTTTGTTTGGATTCTCTCACTAATCCGGGTCTGTTTAGAAGAATGACTTCTAAATCTCCATAATTTTTTGCAAAAAAATCAAAATCCCAATTTTTGGTTGCATTCCAATCTTTTGCAGCTCCTCTAAAAATAACTGGCTCATGTAAATCAGTGAAAGGTTCGGTGTATTCTCCGATATTTAAATCAATTGGCTTTACAAATGCTGGTTTTTTTCCTGTAGATGCTTCAGCATCAATTTTAGCATAAAGTTTTCTTTCAATTTTATTAAAGAGTTTATTATACAATTTTTCTCCCAAAAAATGCTCTATAATAAATAATATGTTGTATTTCAACCAACTTCCAGTTTTAACATTACTAGGTCTCATTTCTTTTTTTTTATAAATTTACATAAATAAATTAAAAATCCAATTCAATTGCCTTATTGATTTTTTATTCTGATAAGAATAGATAAGCGAATGCCTTTTTAATCAAAATATTTTATTACTTGAATTAATTTGCAGACTGGCTTTAAAAAAGACAATAAACCATAATATCCAAACATAATATCTCTATTTAATTGGCCAGATATACAATTATATAAGTTTAATAATCGACGGTGAGCTAAAATAGAATGGAAAATCCAATAAACATAAAATTTAGTTACTTTTGTCAAGCTGAACACTAAAATGATAACTCTTTTCTAATTTTTTTAAAATACAATAGTAAAATTTAACTATGTCTGACAACAAAATAATTTTACCTGTTAATGAAAAATTGCAAGTATTTATCCGTGAAAGCAATTATGAAGGCGAATTACCATGTTTTTACCACGAAAATCTATTTCCAGAATTACAGGTTCTTATAAAAAACTGGAAAGCCATTCGTGATGAAGTGTTGGAATTTGAGAGCATGAATGGTGTTATTAAAGGAAGGAATAATTATTCGTCTCCAGAACTTAGTAGTGATAATAGCTGGAGTAATTTCTATCTTGAAAATTTCATGTGGCGTATTCACCGAAATAGAAAATATTTTCAATTTACTTGTTCCGTTCTTGACAAGATTCCGAATTGTACGCTTGGTGTTATCAGTATACTTTCTGCAGATGCAACT
>JANNVS010000381.1:0-3282 GCA_031414515.1 Sphingobacteriales bacterium
TTAAATCAGATATTGTGGATTGGTCATTTGAGGAAATAATATTTACACCAATAAGTGCTTCTTTTGTTTTTGAATCAGTAATTTTCCCTCTTAGTATTGCATCTTGAGCAGAGATTGAAAGTTGAAAAACAATGAAACAAAAGCAAAATGCAGTAAGTTTAAGAAATTGCATGTTTTAATAGTTTGTACAAAAATACCTTACTATTTTAATAAAAGGCATAAAAAAAACAAACTTTTGTGAACAATATACCATTATAGTTTGTTCATAAAAGTTTGTTCATATTTATGATATTTTGAGTTATTTAAAACTCATATCCATTCTGAAACCATAAGTACGCGGTGGTTCAACCAATGTTGGACGAATAGTATATTCTTTGTTAGTAATATTTTTTACTACAAAAGAGAAGTTGAAATCTCTGTTTTCTTTAGTAAAATGATATCCTATTCGTGTGTCAAGGATAAAATCACCTTTGTATTTAGGTTTTATATCATCTAATGAAGAGCCTTTCTTTAAATGTGAAGCTTGATAAGCTGTATAACTTGGTAAAATAAGCGTAAATACACCATCTATATTTTCCATGAAGCTGTAATATACACCAGTTAACCCAAATGTGAATCCTTTGAAATCGATATCCCAAACACCTACAAACTGATGACGTATTCTGTATTTTAATACATTATACTTTGCATTATCTTTATATTCCGGGTTGTCCTCATTATATCCTTTATATCTCGGTTCAATATAGGTGTATCCTAAGCTAATGGTTGTTGGAAATTTACCGAATAGTTTGCCTTCGCCACCAATTGTTGCTTCCACACCAAATATCATAGTTTCGCTTATTACGTTATTAGCCTGAAAGCCAAAACTTGGTTCAGTTATCAAATTAAATTCCAACATGTTTTTATACTGAGAATAGAATCCTGCAACGTCTGCAAATGCTCTAACGTGTTTTCCTAATTTTATACCTTGTTTAATTCCTAATTCAACAGTCATACCTGTTTCAGAAGTTAGATTTCTATTAGGATAAATTCCAAAACCAGGTCCTAATAATGTTTGTATATATTTTTCAGCAATGGTAGGAAAACGGTAACCTTGACCAAAAGAAGTTCTGATAAAGGTGTATTTTGCTGCTTGTACACTTAATCCAACTCTGGAAACTGGTTTTACTTCCCATTTCTGTTGATCTAATTTGTTTGCTTCAAAACGAAATCCATACGTAACGTTTAAGCGTTTCCATAATTTCTTATCTAATTGAAAGTAACCCGCAATATTGGTTCCGATATGAGTAGTGTCACCAAATAATTGTGATTCAGAACGAACATGATTAGCAACAGCACCAGTTGTAACAGTAAAGTTCCATTTATCTATTCTTCGTTGGTATTGATATTCTCCATAATAATAATCGTTAGAGTTATCCTGATTATTACTATTGTCAATACCAGTTCTAATGTATCTACCTAAAACTTTATGACTGTTTCCTTTTGTATCAGAATAACGGAAGAACGGATCAACACTTATACGAAATGTTCTTGACTCCGTTGGTATTCCAGTTACAGCACTTGGTATATACTTATTAATTCCATTGTCGCCCCATAAAAAGAAGGTTTGGCTTTTGGAAGCCTGCATATTCGTATTAACACCAAAACTCATTTTGTCATTAATTCTGTATTTTAAGTTAATAGTTACTCTACCTCTAGTTTGAACGTCGCCCCATTTGTGACCTTGTTTTTTATAAAACATTCCGCCAGCCACTACATCTAATTTTCCAACTTTTTCTCTGTATGCAAAAGAAAACCCTGCATCGTAAGGACGTTGATTAAAGTTATTTTTTATAGTGGTGTCTTTACCAAGCAAGCCACCTACTAAAGTAATACTGTCTAATTCCCACCATTTTTTATTTATGTTAGTTTTTATCGTTTGACCGTCTGCATTTAAAATAGCCTGACCAGTTTCTGGGTCTGTTTGGTAATCTTTTTCATTAGGATTGTCAGCCACTGAACCAAAGATGGAAAATTTGGCATATGGTTTTGACGTAGGATAAGCAGATCTGAAATTTATGATTCCATTCATTGCAGAAGAACCATAAAGTGCAGAAGCAGCTCCTTTTATAACTTCTATTTGCCCTAGGTTTTCTATTGGTAAACCATCCCAGGACGGAAAGCCTGCATCAGCCTGTAAAACAGGTAAATCGTCTAATAACAAAAGCACACGAGAACCAGCTCCATACGAATAACCAGAACCACCTCTGATATTCGCTTGTCCATCTACAATTGTTACGCCAGAACTTTTTTGTAATACATCACTTGCTGTATTTAGATTTTGTCTTTCTAAAGCAGCAGGTTTTATGATATCTATAGAAACACTCTCTTCACCTATCTTTCGTTCAAATTTACTACTCGTCACCACCAATTCGTCTAACATACTTTGTAATTCACCCATAGAAACATCAAGTGTTTCTGTTTGATTTGCTTTCAGTAATACCGATTTTATTATGTTATCATATCCAATGTAACTAAATATTATCTTGTAATTTCCCGGATCTACAGATAATTCGTAGTTTCCTTCTTCATTTGTTGTTGTTCCTATTGTGCTGTTTTCAATAGAGATATTGACACCTATTAATGTTTCATTACTTTTAGAGTCTCTTAATATTCCTTTTATAGTTGCTTTCTGAGCAAAAATTTGAATACATGAACAAACAAGAATTAAAAGGGAAGTCTTTTTCATTATTTTTTTTATTTGGGTGCTAATTTATGTTAAATTAGTGTAAGTAAAAAATATTGAAGAATTTTATTATCATTAGTTAAAAAAAACTCCAACAATTGTTGGAGTTTTTTTATCATATTATAATTAACCACTAAGGTACTTTCAAGAATGTGCCTCTTAGATTTAATTTCAAACCAGCTAAATTAGTTAAATTTATTGGCGAAGCAATATTTGTATTTCCTTTTGCAATGTTTATTCTAGTTGTTGCTCCAGTAGCCGTAATAGTTCCAGTACCACCACCTCTAATATTCCAAATTTTTACTACACCACCTGGTACAGGAAGAGTAGTAGTTGCTATTTTTAGTGTATCTCCAGTAACAAAAATTACAGAATCTAAAAGTAGATTATTGCAATTTGAAGGGTCAAATCTACCAGTTAAATCTCTGCCTAATGCAGTTGAGCTAATAGTAACAACATCACCAGAAACGCTTGCATCTAAGGTGTCTTGGATAGGACTTAAGCCTGGGTTTAGCGCATCGATGAAGACAAGATGTTGTCCAGTATCTCTTCCAGTG
>JANNVS010000382.1:0-3208 GCA_031414515.1 Sphingobacteriales bacterium
TGTTGCTTCATCTACTAAAATAATGCTGCCTGTAATTCTATTTTTTCTATAACTATCAAAAAACAAAGGAACTGTTGTACGAATCGTTACGCGTCCAATATCATTTAAGCCAATTTCAACATCATCTGTAATGCGTTGCAACGTATTAATATTGAGTTTGTATTTCGATTCTTTAATGATGCATTTGCATTCGCGACTTGTATGTCGTAAAATATATTTACCACGTGGCTGCATTTTTTTATCATTCATCCAGCACAACATTACATCAAATTCCTGTTCTACTTGTGGCATATTGTTTTCGCGCACCAGCATATCACCACGCGAAATATCAATTTCATCTTCTAACGTAATGGTTACACTTTGCGGTGCAAATGCTTCTTCCAAATCGCCATCCATCGTAACAATAGATTTTATCTTAGAAGAAAAACCACTTGGCAACGCTTTCACTTTATCGCCAACACGAAAAACACCACCTGCAATTCTTCCTGCATAACCACGGAAATCATGGTAATCATTTTTCATCGGACGAATAACAAATTGCACTGGAAAACGTGCATCAATATGATTCAAATCAGAACCAATGTGAATGGTTTCCAATAAATACATTAATGTTGGTCCTTTGTACCAGTTCATGTTTTCAGAACGGTTCACTACATTATCGCCGGCCAATGCAGAAATTGGTAAAAAGTGAACATCTTTAATATCTAATTTTGAAGCGAACGCTTTATATTCTTGCACAATTTTATTGAAGGTTTTTTCGTCCCAATCTACCAAGTCCATTTTATTGATACAAACAATAATATGCGGAATTTGCAACAACGACGCGATGTATGAATGACGATACGTTTGCTCGATAATTCCTTTGCGTGCATCTACTAAAATGATTGCTAAATTTGCGGTTGACGCACCTGTTACCATATTTCGTGTGTACTGTATATGACCTGGTGTATCAGCAATAATAAATTTTCTTTTTGGTGTAGAAAAATATCTGTACGCGACATCAATAGTGATGCCTTGTTCACGTTCTGCACGCAAGCCATCTGTGAGCAAAGCTAAGTTCACATATTCTTCACCACGTTTTGCAGAAGCGGCTTCTATCGCATCCATTTGATCTTGGAAAATAGATTTGCTATCATACAATAATCTTCCAATCAAAGTTGATTTTCCATCGTCAACACTACCTGCAGTACTGAAGCGCAAGAGTTCCATATCTAAATATGCTTTCGAGTCAAAATTTTCTTCTTGTATATCTGTTGCTGTCATGTATCTACTAATTATTTCATTATTAAATTGTTGAATTATTTCATTAAAAATAACCAGCTTTTTTTCTGTCTTCCATTGCTGCTTCGCTGCGTTTATCGTCGGCGCGCGTGCCACGTTCTGTAGTGCGTGAAGCCGCTACTTCCTGTATAATATCTTCTAATGTGGCTGCTTCGGAAAATACAGCACCGGTGCAAGTAATATCACCAACTGTGCGGAAACGCACAATACGTTCTTCAATAATTTCTGTTGGTTTGTTTTGAATAAATTCTGATTCAGCATACCAAACACCATCGCGTTCGAATACTTTTCTTTTGTGCGAAAAATATAAACTTGGCATTTCAATTTTTTCCTGATAAATGTATTGCCAAACATCCATTTCTGTCCAGTTAGAAATAGGAAACACACGAAAATGTTCGCCTACATGTTTTCTGCCATTAAAAATATTCCATAATTCTGGTCGTTGGTTTTTTGGATCCCATTGTCCAAACTCATCACGATGTGAAAAGAAGCGTTCTTTAGCACGTGCTTTTTCTTCATCGCGCCGTGCGCCACCCATGGCACAATCAAATTTATTTTTTTCAAGTGCTTCTAATAATGGAATTGTTTGTAATGCGTTTCTGCTAGCGTTGTATCCTTTTTCTTCACGCACCAAACCTTTGTCAATCGCTTCCTGTACAGATGCAACCAAAATTCGTAAGCCATGTTTTTTTACTAATTCGTCTCTGTAATCTAATGCTTCTTGGAAATTATGTCCTGTATCTACATGTAATAAAGTAAATGGCACACTTGCAGGATAGAATGCTTTTAATGCTAAATGCAAAACGACAATAGAATCTTTTCCACCTGAAAACAACAGACATGGATTTTCAAATTGTGCAGCGACTTCACGCAGAATATAAATAGATTCTGCTTCGAGTTCTTTAAGATGATTTAAGTGATAATCGGTCATTATAATTTGAGAATTGAGATTTAAGAATTGAGATTTTTGATTTTATCAACGAAAAAATTATAAATAGTTTCGATACTTCCTTCAATACTTTGTTCTGCTGTTTTAATTTCTAACGCAGCATCTGTTGGCGCTTCGAAAGGTGCATCTAAACCAGTAAAGTTTTTAATTTCACCATTCAATGCTTTCTTATATAATCCTTTTACATCGCGTTTGGCACATTCTTCAAAACTTGCATTGATATATACTTCGTAAAAATCGGGTGAGCCAATAATTGTTTTTGCCAAATCGCGGATATCTTTTGTCGGACTAACAAAACTATTGATAGTTACAATTCCGTTTTGTAAAAACAGTTTGTTGATTTCTGCAATACGGCGAATATTTTCCGTTCTGTCTTCATGAGAAAAACCAAGATTTTTATTGATACCATCACGTACATTGTCACCATCTAAAACCGTAGTCAAAATTCCGGATTCATGTAATTTTTTTTCTAATCCTTGCGCAATCGTTGATTTTCCAGAACCTGACAAGCCGGTCATCCAGATACAGATTGCTTTTTGGTGCAATAAATTTTCTTTATCACTACGTTGCAATAGTTGATTGAAAATTGGATGAATATTGTTTGCTTTTTCAGACATTGGATAACAAATATATAAAAATAAACTAAATTTCTTATAGTATATCGACTTTATAGAGTATTAAGTATTAGTTAATTTTAAAGAAATCTTAAATTCAAATAGGATAGTCAATATTATGACGAGATTTTACATTTATTATAAATCTACTTCTATCTGAGTAGATAATAAATCTTCTAGATTTTCTCTTCGGCGAATCAGTTTGGCTTCTCCATTATGAATCAAAACTTCTGCAGGCCTATATCTTGAATTATAGTTTGATGACATTGAATAACCGTATGCACCTGCATTGTGCAACACCAAGATATCACCTTCTTTTGTTTCTGTAAGTTTTCTATCCCAACCAAAAGTATCTGTTTCGCAA
>JANNVS010000383.1:0-2868 GCA_031414515.1 Sphingobacteriales bacterium
TTCCAATAAAATTGTAACAGACCAAGAATTCGTTTTACACGTTTCTGATAAATTACCATTAGACGGCGTTGCGCCTTTGTTGTGTGCAGGAATTACAACCTACTCGCCTCTTCGCAAATGGAATGTTGGCAAAGGTCATAAAGTAGCAGTGCTTGGTCTCGGTGGCTTAGGACATATGGCTGTAAAATTTGCAGTTTCGTTTGGTGCAGAAGTTACGGTATTAAGTACGTCGCCAAATAAAGAAGAAGATGCAAAAAAATTAGGTGCGCATAATTTTTGTAATACAAAAGATGCCACACAGGTAAAACAATACAACAACTACTTTGATTTTATAATTGATACCGTCTCTGTACAACATGATTATGATATGTATTTAAAAATGCTCGCAGCAAATGGCGTGCAAGTGCTAGTTGGCATTCCATCAACACCAATAAATTTTAGTGCGTTTTCTTTGCTTTCAAATGGCAGAAGTATTTCTGCTTCCTCTATTGGTGGAATTCCGGAAACACAGGAAATGCTAGACTACTGCGCAGAACATAATATTGTTTCTGATGTGGAAGTCATCAATATCAACTATATAAATGAAGCTTATGAACGCGTTATCAAAAGCGATGTGAAATATCGTTTTGTGATTGATTTGGCGACGATATAGAATCTAAAACATTAACTTTAAATAAAATGTTATCAGCAATGAATCGCAATTTAAAACTGATTTTTATCGTGCTGTTCTTAGTTATCCTAGTTTCTTGTAAAAAAGAATCCAATAGTATTCAGGACAAAAGAGGAAGTCTTGTAGACTATCAGTTTATCAATACCATTAGTGCTGAAGACATTATAGCTAATTTTCCGGAGCAAGCTGATTATGCAGAAAAGATAGATACCATTGCAAAATATCCGATAAGCATATACAAATACACCTATAACTCCATTTATAAAAATCAACCGATCATTTTATCAGGATTAATTATGGTTCCTGATGTTAATCAATCTCTTCCAATTTACACCTATTTGCATGGCAGCTTGAAACCCTATCCATTACCAGAAGGTGAAGGCAACGAAGATATACCATCCATTTACCAGGGCGAATATCCTGATGCCTGCTGGAAAGGAGGAGAAATACGTTTATTCGGCTCGTTTACGGCTTCTCATGGTTACATTTCAGTTTTACCGGATTATGCCGGTTATGGTGCATCTGCAAATGTTGCCCACCCATATACCATACACCGGGAATTGGCAAAAGAATCAATTGATGCTATACT
The DNA here is from genome assembly GCA_031414515.1 of Sphingobacteriales bacterium. Lineage (GTDB taxonomy): Bacteria > Bacteroidota > Bacteroidia > Chitinophagales > JADIYW01 > JADJSS01. The sequence goes on from JANNVS010000383.1 coordinate 1,260, forward strand.
GGCTGCACAGGAATTTCTTAAAAAGGAAAACATTACCACTAATAACAACGTATTTTTAAGTGGTTGGTCAGAAGGTGCCAGTGCTGCCTTAGCCGCACAGAAAGAAATTGAAAAATTTTATTCAGACAAAATAAATTTAGTTGCATCTGCAAATCTTGCTGGGCCTTATAATATGAAAGAAATGGGTGAGTTAGCGGTTTTATTACCTTTATCTTTTTGGGAATGGGATCCATCTGAACTGAATGGTATTATGTGGTCTTTATATGCACATAATTTATTTGCAGAGAATCCGTTGCCTAATGAGGATATTTTTAAATTTAATGTCACCAGTGAACTCAGTGTTTTGAGAGAAAGACCCGGAAATAATCCGTTACAGTTAGTGAAGCAATCATTTATTGGTAATAGTTTTATGAAAAATGAGTTTGTGAAAAATGATTTAATAAATGACTGGAATCCTGACAGAAAGGTTTTCTTTTATTATGGTTCTGAAGATACGGATGTGTACCCGTTCAATAGTGTAAATGCGTATAATGCCTTTAGGAGCAAAGGTTCAGATGTAAGATTAATTGAGTATACCGGTGATGATCACGAAACACCGGTGTTAAAATATTACCTGGGCATGATGTCGGAATTTGATAGGCTGAACAATTAATATTGTTTATAAAATGTAGTTTTCATTATGGTTAGTAGATTACTGGTGATAATACTTTTCATGACCGAGGGAATTGCTAGACTACTGCGCAGAACATAATATTGTTTCTGATGTGGAAGTCATCAATATCAATTACATCAACGAAGCTTATGAACGCGTGATTAAAAGCGATGTGAAGTACCGCTTTGTGATTGATTTAGCGACGATATAAAAAGTTTTGAATGATTAACAAACAATTTAAATTGAAACATTTCTTTCGTCAATAATTAAACATGGTAACTATTCAAAACTGGCTTAAAGACATAGCAAATGCAACCGATGAAGAGCTTGAAGTCATCAATGAAATTACCGAAACTATTTCAGTCAAAGCAAACGAAGTAATTCTAAAACAAGGTGAGGTTTCAAACAAAATGGGCTTCATAGTTCAGGGTTCTACCAGAACTTATTTTACAGACAAAGATGGAAATGAGAAAGTAGTTGCTTTTGCCTTTGAAGGTCAGCCATTAATTTCCGTAGACAGTTTTTTGAGTCAAATACCAAGTTCGGTAACATCTGTAACCATGGAACCATGCGTTTTTATTGGAACAGATTACAAACGCTTTATATCATTCATCAATAAATTTCCAAGATATAATACAGTTATAATGAATGGAATGGTACAATGGTTTGCAGAAGGCAAAGACCGAATGGAGTATCTACATCAAAGTTCCGCAAAAGCAAGGTATGATACTATGTGCTTGATACATCCAAAAATAATACAACGAGTACCTTTAATGTATATCGCATCCTATTTGGGTATCACTCAACATACACTTAGCAGAATCAGAGGTAAAAAGTAAGTTGTCATCTCCTACTAATTAATGAATTTCAAATTATTCTTATCACATTTTTTTTTGCCTTTTGGCAAATGATTATTACTTATTGAAATGTAGTTTTGTATCTTATTGTTAACTCAAC
>JANNVS010000384.1:0-3856 GCA_031414515.1 Sphingobacteriales bacterium
ATTTATCTACTCCATGTTTTTTCTTTCCGAATGCATTTGCATATCTTATTTGACCGTCAAAAACTTGTTGATAAATTTGGATTTAAGATAGTAGGCGAATATTTTAGAGCAAAAGATTGGGTACCTGACGATCCAACTGCAAATACTTACGGAGATATTGAAACAGATGTAAACGTCAGTCAGATTGTTCGTAAATTAGAGTTTAGTGAAGACTCCGCTACAGCAGCAAAATTTAGAGGACTAAACTTTTATTTAGATTTTTATCCTGAAGCTTTTCCTGGAAATATACATGTGGTTGCACCAGGCTATAGAGAAAAGGAATTATCAGATGGAACAACTGAAAGCCTTAAAACATCAGTAGGATTATATGCAAGACCTATAAAAGATATGAATATTGAGTTTTTGTATAAGTATGGTCGTGGTACTGCCATTTATCAGGGCGCCAATCGTTATGGTATTAAAAACATTACATTTCACCAGGCAAAAATCCAATTTGATTATAAAGGATTTCAGTTAAAAGGATATACGACAGCTGAAAATGCTGGAGATTCTTATGATATGGTTTTTGGAGCAATAAATATGTCCAAACTAGGAATAGGAAATTATGTTGCTAATTTTATAAAAGCATACTTTAGTGAATTATCAAAATACAATAATAATTTTAAAGATGATCCAAATTTAAATGATATTGCAACATCAAGAGAATATGCACTTCAAAAAGCATTCGATAGTTCATTTTATAAATCAGGTACTCCAGAATTTGATTCTGTATATTCTATAATTAAATCAGATGCCAATTTTGTTACAGGTGCAAAATTTCAAGATAAATCTTCACTTCAACATGTAGACGCAACCTATACACACGATTTTAAGTATAATATTAATTTAATTGTTGGGACCTCATTCAGAAATTATATACCACGTTCATTCGGTACCATTTTTTCAGATGTACCAGATATTGAAGGGAAACCCAAAAATATTAACACTTGGGAAGTTGGTGGATTTACACAATTTACAGTTGATTTATTTAAAAAGAAACTAAAACTAGTTGGCTCTATGAGAGCAGATAAATCAGAGAATTTCAAACCCCAGTTTTCGCCTCGTATTGCTGCTATTGCTACTTTCAAAGACCATACATTTAGATTTACCTATCAGCAAGCATTTCGTACGCCAACTTTACAGAATCAATATATTAGTTTAGATTTAGGTGCAATCACTTTATTAGGAAACCTAACTGGTGCAAAAGGCTATGATTTTCAATCAGTAAAAGATTATCAAAAATTAAATGATTCTCTTAATATAATTAATACCGAAATCTTGAGACCTATTACAATTAATCCTTTAAAACCAGAACAAGTAAATTCTTTCGAGTTTGGATACAGAGGAAAATTCTTTAATAAAGTTTATGTAGATATTAATGCTTACCTAAATCGTTATTTTAATTTTATAGGCGATTTACGTTATTATGTACCAACAAATGACAGCTTAATTCCAGGTACTGAAGGTGCTAATTTTTCTATGCTACAAAAAGGATATACAAAATTGATACAACGACCTGTAAATGCAAAACAACATGTAGATGCTTGGGGTGCTTCTGTCGGGATAAATTATTACGTCTGGAAATCTTTAATTGTGTCTGCAAACTATACGTATACAGATTTAAATACAAAAAATTTGACAGACCCAATCATTCCTGGTTTTAACTCACCAAATCACAAAATAAATGTTGGACTTAGTGCACAAAAAATCTGGAAAGGATTAGGCTTTGCAGTTAATTTTAAATGGGTTGATACTTATTTATGGGAAAGTACATTTGGTGATGGACAAGTACCAAGTTTTCATACTATGGATATGCAGGTGACATATGAATTTCCTAGGTGGTTCACACTACAAGTTGGTGGTTCTAATATTTATAATAACAGACATATTGAAGCATATGGTTCACCTCTTGTTGGTGCATTGGTATATGGTTCAATGACGTTTGATTTAGACAGAAAAGGCAACCAATCAGAAAGATGGATTAATGGTAAAAAATAAGTATTACTTTTTGCTAGTAAGTATATATTTTTCGCATACCTAACACATTGTTAGGTATGCGAATTTTTTTTCAAATTTTTTAGATAACATTTTGCAATAATATTTTATAATATTGTTAGTTGTCATTACGACTTTTTTTTATAATTGAGAATATAGGTAAAGACAAAAATCAACGTATTATTCAAACAAAATCTTTATTTTTGTAATAATAATAAATGAATGTCATTAAAATTGTCCATTATAATACCAGCGTATAATGAAGAAAATACGATTCAGCATATTTTGAAAAAAATTAATGAGGTAGAACTTATTCAGAATATTCAGAAAGAAATTATCGTAGTGAATGATTGTTCTAAAGATGAAACAGAAAAAAATATTTTTCTGTTTCAGGAACAGAACCCAGAAATAAACATTGTTTATAAAAAACACGAAGTCAATAAAGGAAAAGGTGCAGCCTTGCGTACAGGTTTTCAAAACGCCACCGGAGATTTTGTTATTGTACAGGATGCCGATATGGAATACGATCCAAATGAGTTCAATGTATTGTTAAAACCCATCTTAGATGGTTTTGCTGATGTGGTGTATGGTACACGATTTATGGGTGGAAAACCACATCGTATTTTATTCTTTTGGCATACAATAGGAAATAAAATGCTGACATTTACGTCTAATCTTTTTACTAATTTAAATCTTACAGACATGGAAACATGTTATAAAATGTTTCGTCGCGAAATTATACAAAGTATAGATTTAAAAGAGAATCGGTTTGGGTTCGAACCAGAAGTCACCGCAAAAATGTCTAAAATTCCGAAAATAAGAGTATATGAAGTAGGTATTTCATATTATGGAAGAACCTATGAAGAAGGTAAAAAAATTGGAATGAAAGATGCATTTCGCGCTCTGTATTGTATCATCCGTTACAATCTATTTACATAGTCAAAATATCAAAATTTTAACTTGACATTATAATAACGCGTCTAGTTGACGTTCATGATGCAGATAATGTTCACGTGTAAAATTAAGTGTTTGATTTATATTAAAAAATCCAGCACGTGGATGTTTAAAAATAAATTTATCCTCTAAGCTAACTGGTAAGTCATTTAATATTTTTTTAAAGCCAGTCGTATTCTTATCGAAATATTCTATTAATTCAACAAGAGTGGTGATTTCTGGCACTTTGCTAACTTGCTTTGGTGCTTTAAATTTCAAAGGCAATTTTAAAGAAATGACTAATAATATATTTCTGAAAAAACTTCCTAAATCACTTTTTTGTTTTGTAGTTGTTTCGGCTAGATTTTTATTAATAACTAAAATAGTTCCACTTTCTGCAAAGGCAACATGATACAATACTTGTCCAGCACTCCAACCGCCATCACTTGGAACTTTATTCAATTGTTCAATTGATAAATTCGTTATTTTCTTTAAAAATTTATTTTTCAAACCTTCAATCTCATCGTATTTTTTTACTAACTCTGCACTCATGTTATTTAATTTGCATTAAATGTAAAAAATCATTTTCAAATTAACGAATTTTCGAATTTTCAAATTACATTTATGTATGTTTCTTGATTTCTTTATATTACTCAAAGAAGAAGGCTTGCCAGTGAGCATTGGAGAATACCTTAATTTGTTGGAAGCTCTAAATAAACGTGTTTCAAGATTTAATGTAGAAGAGTTTTATTTTTTATCGAAAACTATTTTAATTAAACACGAACAATTTTTAGATAGATATGATTTGTTATTTGGCAATTATTTCCATGGTGTTGAATTATCAACAGCAGAAAAAAAAGAAATTCCGAAAGACTGGTTACAAAAAGAA
>JANNVS010000385.1:0-6773 GCA_031414515.1 Sphingobacteriales bacterium
GCACGACGCAAACTTGCCATCGCACAAATATCTTCTAACTCATGTTCGCTGTGCTGAATAAAATCTGCATAAACTTTTGCCAAATCAATTAATGCCTGTTCATTCTTTGCAGATAAAGGCAACACAAAAATATCGTTGCGCAATTTTTGTTTATTTATTGGAAAAGAAGTTGAAGGAACATCGCCAATAATTATATGTGCGTTAGAACCTGTTGCACCAAAACCGCTCACACCTGCATAACGAATTTTTCCATTTTCTTTTTTCCATGACACATTTTCTTTCGCAACTTTTATCGGAATATTATTCCAGTCAATCAGTGTATTTGGTGTATGAAAATGAATAGATTTTGGAATCATATCATGTTGCAATGCTGTAACTACTTTAAATATACTTGCCATGCCTGCATTGCATTCCATGTGACCGATGTTGGATTTTATTGCGCCAATCAACAACGGTTTTTCTTTTGTGCGATATTTTTCATATGCCAATAAAATTCCTTTAACTTCTACAGGATCGCCAACTTTTGTTCCTGTGCCATGTGCTTCTATATAATCAATATCTGTTGGTTGTAGTTGTGCATTTTTCAAAGCTGCAGCATGCATCAAGCCTTGTGCTGCGGTACTTGGTGCAGTAAGTCTTTTACTTTTTCCATCTTGATTTACTGCAGAACCTTTGATGATGGCGAGAATATTATCGCCATCTTTTTGTGCATCACTCAATCTTTTTATAATCATAGCACACACACCTTCTGAACGAATATAACCGTTGGCTGCATCATCAAAAGATTTGCAACGTGCTTCTGGTGATAATGCGCCTAATCTGCAAAAATTTAAAGATTGATCTGGTTCCGATATAATGCTTGCTGCACCAACGACTGCAATTTTACAATCTTTATTTCGTAGTGCTTGCATCGCAACATGTGTGCATGTTAACGCTGATGAGCACGCGGTATCAATGGTCATGCATGGTCCGCGCAAACCCATGGTATATGAAATTCTTCCAGATGCGCCTGTTGGTCCTGTGCCTGTGTAACAGTAGCCAGAAATTAATTTATAATCTTTAGAGCGAATTTGTTTTGCTTCGTAGTCAACATTATCGATTCCAATAAATACGCCTGTATCAGAACCGATTAAAGAATTTACATCGATGCCTGCGTTTTCAAAAGCTTCATGTGTAATTTCTAATAAAATTCTTTGTTGCGGATCGGTACTTTCTAATTCTATTGGTGAAATATTGAAAAACGAACCATCTAAATATTCGATGTCTTCAATAAAACCACCTTCTTTGATGTATAATTTTCCTGGTGCATTTGGGTCAGCATCAAACAACGCATTTTTGTCCCAGCGATTCGAAGGAATTTCTTCTATACAATCAACGCCATTTACTAAAACATTCCATAAATCATCGGCATTTTTTATTTTTCCGGGCAAGCGCATCGCTATTCCAATAATAGCAATAGATTCTGTATGAATTGATTTTTCCTGTTCTAATTGTTGTAGAGTTTCAGCGAGCTGACGTTGAGTTTCTTCTAGCTGGTTTTTATATGTTTGAATATCTTCCATTACAGATAACTAATAGATAGTTTGTACAACTTAAAGTTACACTTTACTTAGATAAACAACAAAATTATTCGGATGTTGTGGCTGCTAATTTTGCAGCTTTAATCTTATCTTCTTCGCGACCATCATTTATCGCCTTTTGTAATAGTAGAGGAATTATAATTAACACTAGGCTTATTGCAAATCCTATAGCTGCAAATAGTAATTTACTTCTACGTTTTGGTGCAGTAGAAAACATTGGGTCATCAATAACACGAACAATATTATTTTGTGGCGCTAGACCTGCTTTCGTGTTTTCTTTATTTGTAGTTGCTTCATTGTACATTGCTCCCAAAGTTGCAAGTTCTTGTCCCATTTTCTGTTGGTTGATGACTTCCTCTTTTTTCTTATTAAATATGTTCTGGTCTTGTGATTCTGCAATTAGTCTTTGTCTTGCTACAATTTCTGCAGAAATAGAATCTAATCTTTTAGTCACTGTATTTAGAGAAATTTTGGCATTTTCTAATTGCTTATTTTGATAAAACTTCACAGTATTGCTTAATAAAACAGAACCTAATATTCTCGAAACCTCATAATCAGGTGTTTCGATTTCTGCTTTTATCATGCCTGTTAACATATCGTACTCAGCAATCATTATTCCACCAAAAAAATCATCATACATCATACCGAAAAAATCCATTTCTTGTTTACTTATTTCTTTGATAGAATTTGCGGAAAACTTAAAATTTTTCAAAACTGGATCCTTTTCAAATCCATCGTCATACTTATATGAGTGAAAATAAAAATTAGCAAGTTTGTCTTTTTTTCCATAGATCTCTACGTCTGTTAGCATAGAATTTAAGAATACATTTCTGGAAGAAAAAATTCCTGTCAAGACATCATTAGAAGAACCACCAGCAAAGGAAACGCCCATCATAGACATAATTCCACCCATAGAACTAGTCCTTGAATCTAATGCATTAAAAGAAATATTTGCTATATAAGTAGGTGCTGATAATTTAGCAAAGAAATAGCCGCCACCTGTCAATGCTACTACACCTACGATAGATATATACCATTTTTTTAATAAATAAAAGAAGTAGCTCTTGAAGGATTCAAGAACATCTACTAACCTAATATCTTCTTCTGAGAATTGTTGTTGCATTTAAACTATTGTTTTAGAACAAAAATTAAGGTTATAGTAGTTGCAATAGAGGTGAAAGCTGCAATAATACTAGGCAAAACAATATTCCAATTAAGAGCCGATTCCGGTCCTTTAGGTGGTTTTGGTTTTTTGTTTTTTGCTTCAACTGTAATTAATGCACCTTCAACATCTACTGTTGGATAGTTTTTTATTCCTATAAAAGAATGTGTGTAATCTACTTTTCTGTTTGGATAAATAACTAACGTAGATTTTTTATTTGCACCCTTTTTGAAACCGCCGGCATATTGTTTAATGTACCATCTTGCACTCTTACCTGGCACAAATTTTCCACTAATAGTCTGTGATGTATCTAACTTAGGATACCGAATGGCGCCCTGAATGCTTACCAATTGATTTACGGTAGGAATATCAATTTCATCACCATCTTTTAGAATCAAATTGGCTCTGGATGCAGTATCACCAAAAGCATCCTTTAATTGGAAAATGGTAAAATTAAGATTGTTGTCTGGCCTTGTAAGTTTAGCATTGGCAACAAATGCAAATGGCGACAAACCTCCTGCGCGTTCAATAATATCTAATACACGTTCGTTTTTATTTAAGATAGGGTATATTCCTGGATATTTTACTTCACCTCTTAATGTGACATTCATTTGCTCATTAAACCCATAAATTTTTCTTACATAAATTTTATCCATTGGTGCTAAGGAAAATGCTTTTGAAATATCATCTAGCTCTAAATTGGGGCCAATTTCAATTGTCCTAACAACGACACGATGTGGTATAAATTTTTGTATGCCACTTGAGTCATACTCAATCTCCATCACTCTTGATATTTCAATTTTGGAATTCGCAGCTTCTTTTTTAAGTCCACCTGCATAAAACAAAAGGTCATTTAGTGTAATTCCATCTGTAAACTCCAAAGCAGTTGGTTTAATTACAGAGCCATCAATTCTTATCATAAACTTCTCAATAAAATCATCTTTAGAAAAAAGTTGAATTTCGTCAAACTGCTTTAATAATAGGTTATCAGAAGAATTTATGTCTTCCAAAATATTTTTTAGTGAAAATTTTTGATTGACATATGTATTATCATCTAACTTTCTTTTTATATAAGCTCTTTCTATATAGGTTTCCATTTTAATTCCACCTGCAACTTTTATAATATCGGCAACTCTAAATCCATCTTTTAATTCATATTTTCCAACATACCTTACTGGGCCTTTTATTGAAACAAAATTTTCAATACCACCAGGAATTTTTGAAATGGTTACTATATCACCATCTTTTAATTCAAAGTTTGGAGTTTTTTCAAAGTCTATGTCAATAATTTGAGATTTATCATTGCTGGTTCTTGAAACCTGAATGGATTTTAAGTACGCATCTGGAGCAAAACCACCTGAAAATTTTATTATTTCAGATAAGGATTCATTTTTTAGTAATTCGTACTTTGCCGGTCTTCTAACAGCACCCACAATCTTTATCAATTTATTTTGCGTGGAAACATAAATGAAATCGCCTTTTTGTAAGTAAAAATTTTCTTGTAACAATGGATTAAATAAAAACTCATAAACATCAAATCGCTTGATAGTTTTTCCATCTCTACGTACTTGTATATCTCTTACACTTCCTATATCTGTAATTCCATTTGCTGCATTAATAGCGTTATAAACTGAGTTTATTGCTGGAATTTGAAATGTTCCAGGTGATTTAACTTCACCAACTATGTTTACATCAATCGTTCTAGAATAATTTAATGTGATCTCATATTTTGTATTAGCTGGATTAATAAAAGTGGCTAATCGTTTTCCAATTTGTGCTTTAACAGCACCAAATGTTAATCCTTTCACATAAATACGTCCAAACTCTGGAATTTGTATGAACCCATCTTCATTCACTTTAAAATTATTATTATAATCTGCAAAACCCCAAACTGCAATGCTAATCTCATCATTTACATCTAAAAGATAAGAATCCGGCGCTTTTGCTTCTGATGATTTAGCAAACAATGCTAATTTTCCAGAACCAAAAAAGTCGTGTCCAAAAATTTCATTTGGCGTTGTCTTGCTATTGGTATTTGAAGATGTCCGTTGACTATCCAAGGTTCTTTGCATTTCATCCTGTCTCGTCTTCATTTCAAATATAGTCTGCAAAACACCATCAACAGGATTAACATCAATAATTGGAGAAGACGCATCCGCTTTAGCTTTTATGTATTTTTGAACAGTATTAGGATCTAGTCCTAATAATTGCAATTGTGAAAGATTAGCTGTTGAAGTTGCATTTCCAGCATTCATTGTTTGTAATTGCTTGGCGGCAGCTGCAGCTGCACCTGTTATAGAAGTTCCTGTCATTGCTCCGGAAAAATTACCAAGGCTTTGTGTATAAACTTCAAATACTGAGCATATTAGAAAACAAAATGTAACTAATTTTTTCATTAATATTGGGTTGTTGAATTGGCAAAGGTAATAAACTATGTTTTAATTATATAGTGAAATGTTTATTAAGCATTTGCATCATTATTAAATAATGTTATTCTTATTTATATAGTATTATTTGTATAATGTGATTGAGTTGGTTTAAAATGAGTTACCTTTTGTATTAAAACCAAAATTTACTCGATTTCTGTTAGCTTTACAATAAATTAATTTTTATTCGATTTTATAAAAAAATTAAACCTTATTCTCTTGATTTATGCAAAAAAATGATTTCTCAGAAACCATAGTTGCGTTATCTACACCTGCAGGCATTGGTGCTATTGGCGTTATTCGCTTATCTGGCTCAAAAGCAGTGGAAATAGTGAATGTATTATTTAAAGGGAAAAATCTATTAACTCAATTATCACATACCGTTCATTTAGGCAAATTAATTTATAAAGAACAGGTTATAGATGAAGTTCTAGTAAGTCTATTTTTGGCACCAAGTTCATATACAAAAGAAAATGTTGTTGAAATTTCTTGTCACGGCTCTCCATATATTCAGCAAAAAATCATCGAAGTTTTAATATTAAATGGAGCTCGCTCAGCAAAACCTGGTGAATTTACACAACGTGCTTTTCTAAATGGGCGCTTTGATTTATCACAAGCTGAAGCCGTAGCAGACATTATTGCTTCTGACTCACATGCTGCTCATAAAATTGCAATTCAACAAATGCGCGGCGGCATTTCTTCAAAACTAAAAGAATTGCGTACTTCTTTAATTGACTTTACAGCGTTGATAGAGCTGGAATTGGATTTTGGTGAAGAAGATGTAGAATTTGCAGATCGAACAAAATTGAATGAATTGCTACATCAGATACAAAAAGAAATTACCGTTTTATTACAATCGTTCAGTTATGGAAATGCCATAAAAAATGGAATTCAAGTGGCAATAGTTGGCAAGCCAAATGCAGGAAAATCTACTTTGCTAAATGCATTATTAGAAGAAGAACGAGCTATTGTCAGTGATATTCCAGGTACTACACGTGATACCATTGAAGAAACATTTACTATTGATGGTTTTTTGTTCCGATTTATTGATACGGCTGGTTTGCGCAAAGCGAAAGATGAAATTGAAAAAATTGGTATTGAGCGTAGTAAAGAATCGATTAATAAGGCTGAAATTGTAATTTACTTATTTGATATTTCGACTGAAGATTTTGCTGTTGTTAAAGAAGAATTGAAGATAATTCCTTCAAATAAAAAAACAATTATTTTGGGCAACAAACAAGATTTGAGTAAGTCAAATCTTGAAATTTCGAAATCAATTTTTGTAGAAAATTTTATTGCCATTTCTGCAAAAGAAAAAATCGGAATTGATGAATTAAAAACAACATTAGTAAATTTGATGCTGAAAGATAAAATTGACACACAAAATGCTGTCATTATTTCCAATCAGCGACATTTCGAAGCATTGCAAAAATCTCAACTTGCCATAGAAAATGTATTGCAAAAATTACAACAAAATATTTCGTCAGATTTTATTTCACAAGACATAAAAACAGCCTTGCGTCATCTCGGTGACATTACTGGTGAAATTGATATTGATAAAGATATTTTAGCAACCATTTTTGGTAAGTTTTGTATCGGAAAGTA
>JANNVS010000386.1:0-6270 GCA_031414515.1 Sphingobacteriales bacterium
CTTTTCCAAAAGCCGTGTGTTGGCGATAAAAACATGCCTAAAGCAGGTGTGTCTCCAAGAGATTTATTTAGAAAGAAAATTCCAACTGCAACAATAACTGTTATTAAAATTCCGCCGATTTTTTTTGCCATGGTAGATAGGTTATTCGAATTTAGTGAAAAGTGGCTATAGTTATATCTTTTTAATGGAATTCATTTTTTGTTTGTTTATTTTTGACCTATGACAAATCAGGAAATTGCACAATATTTTGCATTACTGGCAGATTTGATGGAATTGCATAATGAAAATCCATTCAAAATTAAAAGCTATGAATTTGCTGGTAGAACCTTGAAAAAAATAAATGAATCTTTGGAAGATTTATCTGTACAAGAATTGGAAAAAATAGACGGTGTTGGAAAAGCAATTGCTGCTAAGATATTTCAGCTAACTAGAGTTGGTAAATTAGACTTACTAGAAAAATACTTGGAAATCACGCCTAAAGGTGTCGTTGATTTATTGCAATTAAAAGGAATTGGCCCAAAAAAAATTGCTCAGCTCTGGAAAGAATTAGAAATTGAAAGCATTGGTGAATTAGAATATGCTTGTAACGAAAACAGGTTGATTGAATTAAATGGATTTGGTAATAAAACGCAGGAAAATATCTTACAGCAGATTCAATTTATAAATCAAAATTCAAATAAATTTTTGTGGTCGAATCTGGAAGAATTAGCAAATGAAATTTTAACTGAATTACAAATTCAATATCCAGATATATTAGTTTCTACATGCGGTGATTTTAGAAGAAAAGAGATTATCTTAGAAGGAATTGATTTTCTGATTTCTGAAGAAAATTTGGCTATCCAAAATACAATATCTGAGAAGTATAAACAGTATCCTGTCCATTTTTTGTATTGCAATAAAGACGAATTTTATTTAAAATTATTACGACTTTCAAGCGATAAAGAACATTATGGTTTTTTATCTTATAAGATTGACGCATCGAAAAAATATACTTCTGAAAAAGAAATTTATGAAGATGCCAATTTGCCTTTTATTGCACCTGAATTGCGCGATAATAATTTAGAATGGAAATTAGTAGAATCGAATAAATTAAATGATTTAATTGAACTAAAAGATATTAAAGGAATCGTTCACTCGCATAGTAAATATAGCGATGGCGCAAATTCTTTGAAAGATTTAGCAATGTATTGCAAGGAACAAGGCTTTGAATACTTAGTGATTTCAGACCATAGTAAAAGTGCATTCTATGCACAAGGAATGAAAGAAGATAAAATTAGAGTGCAACATCAGGAAATTAACAAACTAAATGAACAATTATATCCATTTAAGATTTTTAAAAGTATTGAGTCAGATATATTATACGATGGTAATTTAGATTATGATGAAGATATTTTGAAAACATTTGATTTGGTAATAGCGTCTGTACATTCACAATTAAAAATGAACGAAGAGAAAGCTATGTTTCGATTAATCAAAGCTATCGAAAATCCATATACTACTATTCTTGGTCATTTAACGAGCAGGCTTTTATTAGCTCGACAAGGATATCCTGTTAATCACAAAAAAATAATTGATGCTTGTGCAGCAAATAAAGTTTGCATAGAACTAAATGCAAATCCTTATCGTTTAGATATAGATTATTCGTGGATAGATTACTGTCAGCAGAAAGATGTATTGGTTTCCATAAATCCTGATGCGCATAATTTAAATGGTGTGCATGATATAAAGTATGGAATTAATGCTGCTAGAAAAGGTGGACTGTTAAAAGAAAATACTTTAAACACTTTAAATAAAGATAATTTTGAAAAATACATTAATAATAAAAATCACTAAATGCAATTTATTATCTTTGCAATAAATCTTGTAGCCAATGAAAAAACTTGCTTATTTTTTAATTTGTATATCTTTTGCAACCCTAATTTTTATCCAATGTCGTCACAATGATGATTCTTCAGAAGTTTCTATTGAAAAATTCAATAGAGATTCTATTTTAGCTAACAATCCTATTCTTAAAAAAGCAGATTCTGTAGCACGAATTTCTAATCAATCAGAAGAGGAAAGGTTAAAAACGGTCACCTCTATAAAGTTTGATAAAGAAGTATATGATTTTGGCACTTGTATTGAAGGTGATAAAATTAAAAAGACCGTAGAATTCACCAATAATGGGAAATTGCCTTTAATTATCAATCAGGCATATGGAAGTTGTGGTTGCACCGTGCCTAGCTATAATAAAGAACCTGTACAGCCTGGCAAGAAAGGTAAAATTGAAATTGAATTTAATTCTGATCATAAAGTTGGTGCCAATACAAAGAGTGTGATGATTGAAGCCAATACAAATCCACCAATAACTACGGTTACATTCAGTATAAAAGTTAAAGAATCAAAGAAAAAAAAAGGGTGGCTTAATTAATATAAGATATGAAAAGTTATCTTTCATTAGTAAAATTTTCGCATACCATTTTTGCCATGCCTTTTGCTATGATTGGTTTTGCTTTAGGAATTTTATATCATTTATATAATAAATTAGATCCTTCAATATCATATAAAATGTATCAACACTCACCAGATATATTGAAAGATATTACGATTGAGTTCATTGAGTTAAAGCTTTTTCTCGTTCTCATCTGTATGATAACGGCACGCAACGCAGCCATGGCATTCAATCGTTATATAGATAGAAAATACGATGAGAAAAATCCACGAACAGCCATTCGTGAAATTCCAAGTGGCATCATCACACCAAAAAATGCTTTAGTGTTTATCATTATTAACTGCATTTTATTTGTTACTGCAACATTCTTTATTAACTCACTTTGTTTTTATTTATCACCTGTTGCTTTAGCTATAGTGTTAGGTTATTCATTAACCAAACGTTTTACATTTTTATGTCATTTAATTTTAGGCATCGGTTTAGGTTTAGCACCAATCGGCGCATTTCTCGCCGTTACCGGAAAGTTTGAAATCTTACCCTTATTCTTTTCGTTTGCCGTATTTTTCTGGGTTTCAGGCTTCGATATTATTTATGCACTGCAAGACGAACAATTCGATAAAGAAAATAACTTGTATTCTATTCCATCTTATTTCGGACAGGAAAAAGCAAAATGGATTTCACGGTTTTTACATCTATGTAGTTTTTTGTGTTTGTTGAGTGCTTTATATTTTGGTCATTTTGGAATGTTGTATGTATTAGGTTTAGCAGTATTTTTAGGGTTGTTAATCTATCAGCATTCATTGGTCATTCGCTTTGGTTTGCAAAAAATTGATATAGCATTTTTTACCACAAATGGAATTGCAAGCGTGTTATTTTCAATCTGTGTAATTACAGATATTATAATGCATTTTTAAAATAGATATTATGCGCATCTGGATTATTTCATTATTTCATAACTTTATTATTTCATTATTGTATTTATGAAGATTCTCGCCATAGATTACGGAACCAAACGAACTGGTTTTGCCATTTCTGATGAAAGTAAAATCTTTGCATTTGGTTTGTCTACTCAGGAAACAAAAAATAATATTACCTATCTCGAAATGCTGATTCCAAAAGAAAAAATTGACATAATAGTTATTGGCATTCCAAAAAAATTAAATAATGAACTGGCAGAAATTGTTCCAAAAATCGAACTCTTCAAAAGGCAGCTCAAAAATAAATTTCCTGATGTAAAAATTGCCGATATCGACGAACGTTTTACTTCAAAAATGGCATTCCAATCTATGATTGATAGTGGAATGAAAAAGAAAGATCGACAGAACAAAACATTAGTCGATGAGATTTCCGCTACTATCATCTTACAAAGTTTTTTAGAAACGCTATAATTTCTTACTTTTGTAGTATGATAATAATCTCAAATCTCATTTCTCAAATCCATTAATCTATTCATGATTTTACCAGTAACACTATATGGCGATCCTGTTTTGAAAAAATGTGCCATAGGTATTGTCGCCGATTTTCCAAATCTGCAAGATATTATTAAAAACATGCGGCAAACTATGTATGCAGCTTCAGGCGTAGGATTAGCTGCACCACAAGTAGGAATGTCTATTCGATTATTTGTGGTAGACACAGTGCAATTAGCTGAAAAAAGAAAAAAAGAATTTATTGGCATTAAAAAAGTATTCATCAATCCAACTATTTTAGAAGAAAATGGTGAACAATGGAAATATGAAGAAGGTTGCTTAAGTATTCCTGGAATTCGAGAAGATGTATTTCGCGCACCAATAATTAAAATTCATTATTTTGATGAGAATTTTAACGAATTTACTGAAGAGTATGATGATATAAATGCTCGTGTTATACAACATGAATATGACCACATCGAAGGTGTTTTATTCACAGATAAATTGAAGCCGCTAAAGAAAAAATTATTATTTCCAAGGCTTAATAAGATAATGCGTGGTGAAGTAGATGTAGATTATCGCGTGAAAGTGTATAAGAAACCCTAAGTCCCTAAAGAGACTTTCATTTATGAAAATATGAAAAAAACGCATCCATGTTCCCTTTAGGGTTAGGGTTTATTTCTTCTTCTTAGCTTTTATATCTTTAATAAATCTTGCCCATGCAAATGGATCTGTTAAAGAAATACCTGGTCGTTGATTGCCATTTCTGTTGTAGTAATACCCAACTTGTGATTGTACATATTGATTAAAATTCTCTTTACCATCGAAATTTGTCTTCTTAGAAATTTCATCTGTCAGAATGGATTGCTCAATCGTATTTTGTGCTAATTCCTGTAAATTATTTGGAATATTTAAATTAATCATTGCTTGTCTAAGCTGTCCTGGAGTTGGCAATGGTCTGATGGTTACACCTTTCAATTCAAAAACTTCTCTCTCTAAAGTGATTTCTTTGGTAAAACTGGTAACTTCTAAATCTTTAGGAATAGCAACTTTAAACGTTTTGTAGCCTAGAGATTTAACCAAAATGGTGTCGCCTTTACCAGTCACAAAATTAAAAAAACCATCGAAACCTGTAATTGTACCTCTGTTTTCATTCTGGATGTATACAGCACATAAAGGAACAACAGCACTGGTTGCTGCGTCACGCACGTAACCAGAGAATTGAATAACATCTTTAGCGTTTATAGCTAAAATACAAATACAATTAATTATTAAAACTGACGTAAATCGCTTCATTTTCATATTTCACCTCAAAATTAAGACCATTAATTGGTTATTACTATAGTTTACAATATTATAATGTTTTTTAACAGTCGTCCCACATCATGCCACGATTATCGTGGCATCATAAGACGCTAAAAACCTTACATTTCTTTCTTAACTTTGTACTTCCACAATTCTACAATTAATTATGAATTACATCAAAGAAACTATCGAACTAAATAAAGAACGTTTTGTACAGGAATTAATTGATTGGTTGAAAATACCATCGGTTTCTGCAGATCCAAAATTTAAAAACGATGTGCTAAATGCTGCAGAATATCTTAAAAATCAATTTGAAAAAGCAGGCATGGAAAACGTGCAGTTGTTGCCAACCAAAGGTTATAATGTAGTGTATGCTGATAAAATTACAGATGCATCAAAGCCAACCGTTTTAGTTTATGGTCATTATGATGTACAACCAGCCGATCCTTATGAACTATGGACTTCGCCACCGTTTGAGCCTGTTGTAAAAACAACGGATGCGCATCCGCAAGGTGCCATTTATGCACGTGGTGCTTGCGATGACAAAGGACAAGTATACATGCATGCAAAGGCATTGGAAATAATGTTAGCGAATAATGATTTGCCATGCAATATAAAAGTAATTATTGAAGGTGAAGAAGAAGTGGGTTCAGCGCATTTAGGCGATTTTTTGAAAGAAAATAAAGAAAAACTCAAAGCAGACGTAATTTTAATTTCCGATACAGGAATTATCAATAATGAAACGCCTTGTATTACCAATGGTTTGCGTGGTTTGTGCTATATGGAAGTAGAAGTGGTTGGACCAAACCGCGATTTGCATTCAGGAATTTATGGTGGTGGCGTCGACAATCCGTTGAATGTGTTGTGCAAATTAATTGGTGGTTTAAAAGATGATAACGGACATATTACAGTAGAAGATTTTTATGGTGATGTGATAGAATTGACTACAGAAGAACGCAAACAAATAAATTCAATTCCAATTACAGAAAGTGGTTTTGAAAGTAGTATTTGTTTGCCAAAAACATTTGGCGAAAAAGGTTATACGATGTTGGAACAATTAAGCATTCGTCCAACTTTAGATGTGAATGGAATTTGGGGTGGCTATATTGGTGAAGGCGCGAAAAC
>JANNVS010000387.1:0-12697 GCA_031414515.1 Sphingobacteriales bacterium
GAAATTCGACACAACAAAAGGAAGCTACAAACAAACAAGATAAGCTGGACGCCATACTAGATAAAATTAATCATTCAAGCTATGATAGTTTATCTAAAGAAGAAAAAGATTTTTTATTTAAAATAAGTCAAGAAGATTGAAAATTTTAAAATGGTTAATATCATTTAGTTCTCGTACAGTAAATATTATTTTCGTAATCTTATTGCTATTTAGTTTATCTGCCTCTTATTTTAGTCCAGATAAGATTTGGTTCTTGCCATTTTTTGGAATGTTACTTCCTTTTCTAGTAACAATCAATCTATCATTTGTTTTGATTTGGATAATGCGTAGACGATATTTTGCCATCGTTTCATTATTGGCAATAGCATCGTGCATACCTCAATTATTTAAGCTAATTGCAACAAATATAAAATCAACACCTTATATTACAAAGTCTAATACTATAAAAATCATGAGCTATAATGTGCGTGATTTTGATTTATACAATTGGAGTGAAAATGTGAATTCAAAACAAAAGATATTTCAAACAATACAGGAAAAAAATCCAGATATAATCTGCTTCCAAGAGTTTTATAATGATAGTACGGAAGAATTTAGTACTGTAAAACAATTACAAAAATTAGGCTATAAAAATTATTTTTTTACACGCGAGTTGGTATTGCGCAAAACTGATGAATGGGGTATTGCCTTATTTTCAAAATTGCCTATCAAAGATTGTGGAAATATTATGAAGCAAAATTTCAAAACTGGGTATGGGAAAAAGCCATTTAAAGGATTGTATGCAGATGTTGTTTTTGGTGATTCATTAATCAGGATAGTAAATGTTCATTTACAATCCATTTATTTTGGAACACAAGATTACGAAACAATAGAAGAATTCCGGTCGACCCAAAACCTGGATGAACATGGTGCTAAGAATATTATTATTAAATTGAAAAAAGCATTTGAACGAAGATCACAACAAGCAGATGAATTAAAGAAATTTCTGAATGAACAAACTAATCCTGTAATCTTATGTGGTGATTTTAATGATTTACCAAATTCCTATGTTGCAAACACAATTTCTAAAAATATGAAGGATGCTTTTTTAGAATATAGTTTCGGCATTGGTCATACTTACACTGGAAAAATTCCTTTTCTACGAATTGATTACATACTGGCTTCACCTGCGTTTACTATTCAAAAATTCCAAATAGTAAATAATAAGATATCAGATCATTTTCCTGTTTATATGGAATGTAGTTTGGGCAGATGATATTGTCTGAATCACGGATTAAACAGATTTAAAAATTACACGGATTCAGAATTAGCGAAATCCCTTATCCTAAAAATTAGTGATTCTGACAAATAATTAAAGATTAATTTTCTCATTAATAAAATAATGATTTCTGTCTGCTCCATTACGAGCAATAAGTTCACCTAAGAAACCAGCAACGAATAATTGTGTACCTACAATTATTGTCAAAATACCAAGATAAAAAATGGGTCTGTCTGTCATACCAACTACACCAAAAATAGTTTTTGTAATTGTTAGATATATCAAAATTAAAATACCAAAGAAAAAGGAAATTACACCAAGTGTACCAAAAATATGCATAGGCCTTTTTCCATAACGGCTAACGAATGTAATGCTCATTAAATCCAAAAATCCATTCACAAAGCGTTCCACGCCAAATTTTGTTTTTCCATATTTACGTTCCTGATGTTGCACAGGTTTCTCCGTAATCTTATCAAAGCCTGCCCATTTTGCAATCACAGGAATATAACGGTGCATTTCACCATATACTTCAATAGTTTTCACTACTTTATTTTGATATGCTTTCAAGCCGCAATTAAAATCATGTAAGTTGTTAATTCCTGAAACATAACGTGTAACTGCATTAAATAATCTGGTAGGTACTGTCTTTGAAACAGGATCAAAACGTTTTTTCTTCCAACCAGATACTAGGTGATAGCCGTCTATCGTTATCATCTTATACAACTCAGGAATTTCATCAGGTGAGTCTTGTAAATCGGCATCCATAGTAATAACAACATCTCCTTTTGCTGCTTCAAACCCAACTTGCAATGCAGCAGACTTGCCGTAATTTCTTTGGAATTGTATGCCTTTTATATTTTGATTTTTTTGTGATTGGTCTTGAATCACTTTCCAGGAATCATCCTTGCTTCCATCATCAACGGCAATTATTTCATACAAGAAATTATTTTCAGCCATTACTTTCTCAATCCATGAAAATAATTCAGGCAACGACTCTTCTTCGTTTAGTAATGGTATGACGATACTGATGTTCAATTTATGATTTCAGATTTATAATGTTAAGTTTATACTACAAAAATAGTTTTATTCAGTTGTGTAACCAAATTGAAATTCTTTTTTATTCATTTTTAAGTATAAATGCAAATACCAATGAAATAAAAACTCCAAAAGCACTATACAACATTAGTACCATTGCAAATGCGCCTTTGGGTAATAATTGTGTACCTGTTATTTTTGAAAAAATAGTATAAAACGAATTGACAGAAATTGCTAAAACTAAACTTGCCAACCATCCACCTAAAAATCCTTGCATAAATTTTAGCTTATCGCCTTGAATTTTTTTAGATAAATATTGCGTCAATACTACTGTAAATAAAATAGATGCCACTTGTAAAAACATAGCCTGCGGTCTGCCATAAGGCATTTTTTTGATGTATGCTAACGTAAAAAATCCTGCGAAAAATAAAGTAGATAACAAAGAGGTAAAGAGTATAATCATTATACCTGTGAGCATACCTCTTGCACTATTTTCTGATTGTATTTCTTTTCTCATTAATTATCTGTAAGTATAAGTTTTCCTTTAGTAAAAACTGCTTTCACTTTTCCCTTTAAAGATTGGCCAATATATGGTGTATTTTTAGATTTTGATTTTATATGCTTTTCTGAAAAAGTATATTCTTCCTCAAAATTCAATATCACAAAATCTTGTTCTTTATTTTCTTGATGTATTATCTTTTTAGGATTGGTTGATAATAATTCTATCAATCTTTCTTTAGAAATTATATTTCCTAGTTTTTTATTTAATAATCCAAAAGCAGTTTCCAAGCCAATGATGCCAAAATCTGCGACTTCAAACTCTACATTTTTCTCATCGATGTTTAATGGTGTGTGTTGTGTGGAAATACAATCTATCGTTCCATCTTTCAATGCCTCAATTAATCCTAATTGGTCAGTTTGTGAGCGTAGCGGTGGAAATACTTTATAGTTAGATTCAAAATTCTTAACATCGTTTTCATCACTTATTAAATGATGTACAAACACAGAACAGGTAACATTTAGGTTGTCAATTTTTGCATTTCGAATTAAGTCTATACTTTCTTTAGTAGAAATTCCAACAAAATGAATTTTGCCACCTGTATATTTCAACAATTCAATATCGCGTTGCACAATAGAATATTCAGACAAGTTTGTAATACCTTTCATACCCATGCGCACAGAAACTTCACTTTCATTGACTTGTCCATCACCAATTAATGTTTTATCAAAAGGCAATGTAATAATCAAACCATCGAATGACTGCACATATTGTAATGCACGCAACAAAACACCACTATCTTTAATACTATGTGGCACATCAGCAAAAGCAATAGCACCAGCATGATGCATGTCTAGCATTTCTGTTGGTGTTTTGCCATCAAAATTTTCGGTAACCGCACCAATCGGTAAAATATTAATTGCTGAATTTTTCGAATTATTGATGATATATTCTACCTGTGCTTTTGTTTGTGTAATTGGATAATTATTTGCTGTCGCACAAATCGTAGTGAAACCACCTGCCAGTGCAGCGCTTGCTACAGATTTGATATCTTCACGATATTCAAAACCAGGATCATTAATATTGACATATAAATCGCAGAAACCAGGTGTAAGATAAGCACCTGAGAAATCTATGGTTTCCGCATTTGCACTATTTATGCTTTTATCTATTTGTATTATTTTTCCTGCTTCAATTAAAACATCTACATTTTTTCCGTTGTGCTCGGAATCTTTATTTAAGACAGTGATATTTTTTATCAGGCAGTTGGTCATTTCCAAAATCTTATCAGTAATACTTCAATCAACAAGAATAACAGCGATAAAATTACGCAAAGTTTCCATAATAAAATAATTTGAACTTTTGCTAGAATTGCACTTTCATATATGAATTATTTTTATTAATTTTAATATCAATAAAACCAAATATTATGAACACTCAACACTCAACACTCAACACTCAACACTCAATGCAAATGCATAGTTAAATTAAGCTTAATTGCATTGCTATTATTTACTACTTATTTCAGCTCATTTTCACAACCACTGTTAGTAGAAGCATGTGGTGGATTGATTTCAGAAGTACGTGTTGGTCCACAAATTTCAGTTCCAAGAGTAAATAACCCAAATAGACCTTATGGTTCAGGATTGGTTACAATATCAAGAGATGCATCAATAACAGATCCAGCACAAATTATTGCTATTGAATATGTACAAAACATTGTAGATGAGATGTTATCTACATCTTCTAATATTGTTCCAATATATATGACCATTAAAAATATCGTGTTTAGTTCAACTGATTTGGCTTCAACTTTGATATCCTTAGACAATACTCAAATAAATACAAGTGACCCTTCCTATATGCCATATTCATTGTACCCATCTTCACTACTCAACAAATTTAATAGAAGTGATTTAAATGGTGGATATCCTGTTGCTGATATAAGTATTAATAAAGAAAAAAATTGGCATTATGGAACTGTTGATAAACCTTTGTCAAGCCAATATGATTTTGTGACTGCTTTATTACATGAAGTAGGCCATGCACTTGGGTTTAGTGCTTATCCAAGTATTAGTACAAATAGCTATGGATATATTTCCAATAATCAACTTTATCCAAGCATTCTAGATAGATTTATGGTAAATAGCACAGGAACACTTCTTACATCTTTGCCAACACCATCATCTCAAGTATCTGCATTTTTATACAGCATCGATATCTATTTTAATGGTAGTAATGCTATTAGTCTTAATAATGGAATAAAACCAAAAATGTATTCAGATTCTTACCCACCTTATAAAAGTTCCAGAAGCCATATGACTGGTGGAGTTATGAACGAAAAATTATCAAACGGAAATTCCTTTCACGACTTTAACCCTGCAGGAAAAGGTATTTTAAAAGATATAGGTTGGGATATTTCAATTGTTACTGGATCTGGTGATAGATTATATTTTACACCTTGTACAAATGTTTGGTACTATAATCAGAATACACCTGGTTGTACCCCTTTACAGGCATTAGTAAATGTTGGTACTTCATACAGTTATTTAGCACATTATGAAGATAACGCACCGTTCGGCTCTACAATGATGAATAGAAATTGGAAGATTGAATTATTTAATTCAAATGGTAGTATGCAAACAATCTATTCATTATCAACACCTAATATTACATCTGAAAGTGTCAATATAACTATACCATCAATACCATTGCCACCAAATGGAACTAGATGGAAAAGAAATGAAGATGGTAGTTTAAAAGCTAAAATTAGTGTTTTTGGATATGATAGCCAAAGTTCCTATAAGTCATCAAGTATTATAATTGGTATAAACACTCTACCTGATAAACCTCTTCTAAATTTATATAGTAATACGTGTGGTTTAAGTTGGAGCAGAAATTCTGCCAAAATATCATATTACGCATCTGGTGCCGTATCTTATAAATTATACATAGGCAATAGTTCGGGCAATTATACTAGAGTTATCAATCTTCCAATAGGAAACAACACATATACAATAAGTAGTTTGGCTACTGGTTATTATTATGTAGCTATAAAAGGGCTTAATCTGCAAGGTGAAAGCGTATATTGCGATGAGATTGTAATTAATACTACATGTAGTGCCAGCTCAAGAATAGCATCTACTCAGCTTGACGAATCCAAAAACATTGAAGATATCAAAGTATATGTTGATAGAGAAATATTGAATATTGAGAATGTAAATTTAATAAATAGTCAAAAGTATACTGTTTCAATTGTTAACACCTTAGGGCAATTGGAAAAAACAATTTCAATTGACAATCAACAAAATATTGAATCAATTGATATTTCAGATTTGCAGGATGGCTTTTACATAGTCAACATTACAGCTGAACAAAAAATAATCTATAACAAAAAAATTGTTTTAACAAGTGCAAAATAGTCTATATAAAATTATTGCATTATTTACTTTTTTAGTTATCACTTACAATAAAAGTAATGCTCAAATAGTTTGGTACTATCCACCACCAACCTATCCTTTGACTGAATATTGTCCAGAAATGTGTTTCGATATTTATGATACAATTACTGATTATCAAATTGATACTTCATTGTTCTACAGACATGTAATAGTTTTTATGAGAAATCCAGTTAATATTTTTAACTATACTGGCGATTTTATTGATACATTATATGTTCCTAAAGCTAATTTCAGATTTAATTATTGTTTTCAAGATACTGGATATTATGTGATGACTGAGTGGTTGACAAGAATCAATCCATTTGGTGACGAATATGGTATATACTCGTTTAGCAATAGTCATTTTAAGATAAAACCTTGTAAGCCAATTGCTATATTTAATTCTAATAGAGATACTATATGTAATGATGGATGTATTATTCTTAATGATAGCAGCCAACAACAAACAACTAACTGGCATTGGAAATTTGAAGGCAGCAATAATGAAATATTTACAGGAAAATCACCACCCGTTGTCTGCTATGGAAATTCAGGAATATATCCTATTCAATTAATTGCTACCAATAGATTTGGTTCTGATACTGCAACAAAAAATGTAATTGTTACTGGCTGTATTGATTGCATTCAAATACCTAATGCATTTACACCTAATAATGATGGAATAAATGATGGATTTAAAGCTTATAGTAATTGTATCTTAGAAGAGTACAAAATACAAATTTATAACCGCTGGTCAAATTTAGTATTTGAATCTAATGATATTAATAATAGTTGGAATGGTAAATACAAAGAAACTGAATGTGAGCCAGACATATACACATGCTTTATTATTTACAAAAATTCTTTGAAAAATAAAGTAGAGTATAAAAAAGGAAATATCACTCTGTTACGATAGTCATTTCCAAAATCTTATCAGTAATACTTCAATCAACAAGAATAACAGCGATAAAATTACGCAAAGTTTCCATAATAAAATGCCATCTTTTATTTGTTTTACTTCTGCGGCTAAATTTGCACGCGTATTGTCTAATATTAATTGATTTTTTTGAGTGAATCTTTTTTTCAATTCGTCTTTATCTGCAAACTTTAAATTAGATTCTGTTCTATCGAAATTAAATGCAGCAACGCCTAAATTTTTATTGTTTGCAGAGATAGAATAATGTCCGTCGGAAGGCAAGGTTGTATTTATGCGTAGCAATACCGTATTTCCAACCGAACGATTTTCAGGAATAAATTCATTTTTTTCGTTCGATAATTTATAGACACTTTCGCCATTAGCGATTTCATTTTTTAATTCCAGTAAATTATCATTTCCAATAGTATAATACAAAGGCTGATTGTTTTTTTTGTACACAGCACAATTATACACCATCGGCGCAAAGATGGCTTTAGCTTGTAAATCTGAAAAGGCAATGTTTAAAGGCACTGCTTGCAAATAAATAAATCCTTTTCCTGCATCAAATTTAGAAACTAAAGAAGAACCCGTATTGGTAGATAATATTTCTCGTTCGTTGTTGTTGCTATTAGATAATATAGGATATAACTTAAAAATTTTTGGTGTTTCTACATTTTTTGGCATCTGATTAAATACACCTTTAAAGACATCCTCATTCAAATTAATCTTCGTCACTTCGCCTGATTTTGTCTGTGCTTCGCCATAAATTCCTGCATTGCTATTTGATAAAAAAGAATTATAAGAAGATATGCTTGTATTCACAGCTGGTATGATATAAATGTTACCGCCGTTTTCTGAATATTCTTTTAAGGAAGACGATAAACCTGAACTGATTTCTGATAACTGATTCAAAATAATCAGCGAATAATTTTTAAACGTTGAATAGTCGATTTGTCCTTTGTTGGTTTTATCAAAAATAAAATGAGCATCATTTGAAAAGATAGATGCAATATTATTTGGTGTTTCTGCATCTTCTATTGATAATACTTTTTCCTGTGCAACTACATTAAACGCAAAGAAAAATTTATCATCAAATACAATCGGATAATCATTGAAAGAAATTTCACCACGTTGCCAACCTGCCTGTGTGATAGAAAAATTAAATGAATCTATCAAACTACTTTCTCCTTCAATTGTAATATCGTCAATCGCTTTTACGGCATCATTTATTTTTACGGAAATGCGAATTTTATCGGCTTGTGTTGTGCCTGAATTCCTTAATCTTACTATCAGTTTATTCGTAGAATTGATAGTAAAAACAGGCTGTTCAAACCAGCACGAATCTACAAAAAGGTTTTTTTCAGGATTGCCTTGTATTGGTAAAAAATGCGCTGTAAAGTTAGTGTCTTCAGTATTCGTCAATATATTTTTCTGAAAGTCAGAAATGAAAAATCCAAGCTTATTCTTTGATCCTAATGTCTTAAATAGTGTAGCCTCTTTTTTAGCAATATCATTAATAGTTTTAATACTTGGAGATAATTCTACTTTGTCAACTGCATCTAAAAAATCTTGTTTTTGCATCCAACGCTGATGCGTGCCTTCCAAATCGTTTGTAAGTAATGAAAACTTATCGCCTGTGTTGAATGCGTTGACAATTTCTTTTGCTTTCGTTTTTGCAATCGACAAAGCAGCTTCGCCTCCACTTTTCAAACCCATAGAATACGAATTATCGATGTACACGCAAACCGCAGAAGCGCCTTGGTTGAGTTTGTTTTTATTGTTGCCGATAAACGGTTGTACAAATGCAAAAATAAGGAAAAACAGAGCCAACATTCGTGAAGCAAGAATCAATCTTTTCTTCAGTTTTTCAATGGTAGATTTTTCTTCCTGTACCTGTTTCAAAAAACGGATATCAGAGAAATAGACTTTCTTAAATTTTCTAAAATAAAAAAGGTGAATAATAATTGGAATTGCGAGCGCAAATAGTGCGAGTAAAAACCAGGGAAATACGAATTGCATCTTATTAACAAAGATAATAAAATGAAGACAGACTTAGTAAGTTTTTACTGCCTACAATTCTTAAGTTTTGTTATTGAATTACTTCTCTGGTCGCATTTGCGGGAAGAATAATACTTCTTGTATGCTTACATTATTGGTCATGAGCATCGCTAATCTATCGATACCAAAGCCAATGCCTGAAGTTGGTGGCATACCATATTCCAACGCACGTAAGAAGTCCTGATCAATGAACATGGCTTCATCATCACCGCGCTCTTGTAGTTTTAACTGATCTTCAAAGCGTTCACGCTGGTCAATTGGATCGTTTAATTCCGTGTATGCATTCGCAATTTCTTTACCATTTATCATCAACTCAAAACGCTCTACCAAACCAACTTTGGTACGGTGTTTTTTCGTTAATGGCGACATTTCAACAGGATAATCTATAATAAAAGTAGGTTGTATATAATTGTGTTCGCAGCGCGCGCCGAAAATTTCATCTATCAGTTTGCCTTTTCCCATCGTATTATCCGCTTCAATATGCAATTTCTTACAAACTTCGCGCAAACCATCTTCATTCATTACAGAAACATCAAAACCTGTGTACGTTTTTATCGCATCGTAAATGGATATTCTTTTGTATGGTGCTTTAAAATTTATCATATTTTCGCCAACTTCTACTGCGGTGGTGCCATTCGTATCCATGCATGCTTTTTCCAACAATTGTTCTGTGGTTTCCATCATCCAGAAATAATCTTTATAGGCAACGTAAAATTCCAGCACAGTAAATTCAGGATTGTGCGTTCTATCCATACCTTCATTCCTGAAATTTCTGGAGAACTCATAAACCCAATCAAAACCACCAACGATTAATCTTTTTAAGTACAACTCATTTGCAACACGCAAATACAACGGAATATCTAATGCATTGTGATGTGTCATAAATGGTTTTGCTGCTGCACCACCAGGAATGCTTTGAAGCACAGGTGTGTCAACTTCTAACGC
Organism: Sphingobacteriales bacterium; assembly: GCA_031414515.1. Taxonomy (GTDB): domain Bacteria; phylum Bacteroidota; class Bacteroidia; order Chitinophagales; family JADIYW01; genus JADJSS01. The sequence continues at coordinate 10,152 of JANNVS010000387.1, forward strand.
ACCTTTTTCATTTAAAAATTCACGAATAGAATTCATCATTTTCGTACGCTTTACAAATGTTTCGCGTACTTTTGAGTTCACCACTAAATCCACATAACGCTGACGATAACGAAGCTCCGGGTCTGAAAATGCGTCAAATATATTTCCATCCTCATCCGTTTTTACCACAGGTAATGGTCGCAATGATTTTGCTAATAAAATAAATTCTGTAGCATGTATAGAAGTTTCTCCAACCTTTGTTTTAAAGACATATCCTTTGACACCTATAAAATCGCCTAAGTCTAATAATTTGGAAAAAAGCGTATCATATAATGTTTTGTCTTCATCAGGACAAATATCATCACGACGTACATAGATTTGAATTCTTCCTGTGCTGTCTTGTACTTCTGCAAAAGTTGCTTTTCCTGCAGGTCTCGTTGCCATCAATCTGCCTGCGATGCAAACTTCTTGGTAGTTCAGGCGATTCTTAGTGCCATCTTCTAAAACCTCTTCTTTATAATTATTTTTTATTTCTTTAGAAGTAACATTTACTGGATACAATGGTGCTGGATATGGGTCAACACCAAGTGCTTTGATTTTCTCTAATTTTTCGCGTCGTATTTGTTCTTGTTCAGAAAGTTGCATTGTTAAATATATTGAAGGGCAAAGATAAAGATTAGTAGTGAGTAGTTAGTAATGAGTAATGAGATTTTTACTAAAGTAAAGAACGCAAAGCTGATTCCGAGAAATTATTAAAATCAACAGCCATCGTTTGCAAACCTATTTTTTTAGATTCTATTAAATTCTCTAATTTGTCATCTAGAAATAAACATTCTGATGCTTTTATTCCTTGTTTCTGCAAAAGAAATTCATAAATTTCCTTATTCGGTTTTCGCAAACCGATTTCCTGAGAATAATAGCAAGTATGGAAATTTTCAGTCAATATATCTTCACCAAATACAGCAAGCATATATTTACGTATGAAATCCATATGAATATGGTTGGTATTACTTAATAATATAAGGCGATATTTTTCAGAGAGCTTTTTCAGTACATTCACTCTATGAACCGGAATATCCTTCAGAATTCCATTCCAATGTTGAATAATTTCTTCTTCAGAAATATCTTTATCTATGGCAATACTTTTTAATTGCTGAACAAAATCCTGAACTTCAATTTTTCCTGTTTCAAAATCCTGAAAGAAATTATTTTGCTGTAAATATTGTAATTTCTCAGGTTGAAAATTTGGTATCAAATCTTCTTCAAACCAGTCTTGTTCAGTTTTCAGATTGATAATGACACCACCGAGGTCGAAGATGATTGTTTGGATATTTTGCATACAATAAAAATAAAAAAAGCTCCAGTGTTTGGAGCTTTTTTGTGGTCCCGCATGCTCCAATTTTATCTTGCCTAATTTGTGTCTATTTGTGTTAAAATTACGGTTAAATCGTTGATTTTCATAAAGTTTTTAAATTCTCGCTTTCTTCGCTGTTCACATTAAACAAGCCAAAGGAAATAAAACCAAGTCAAAACGACAACATTTCCGACAACGCAAAATTATTATGAAGACACCGGAGCCAAATTTTAATTTAAGAGAACCAAAGTCTATTGCTGAAACTGCTGTTCAAATGGTTATTAGATTCAATAACCAGAGGATTGTTTTAAATACAGGTGAAAAAGTAAATCCTAAATTTTGGGATTTATCAAAACAACGAGTTAGAGTAAGTAAGTCTATTTTAGAAGGAAGTGAAATAAATAGCGTTTTAGACAATTACTCTTTGGCGGTGAAGAAAGTATTTAGAGAAACAAAGATTGATGGAAAAGACGTTAATCTTACTAAGATTAAAGGAGAATTAGAAGAAATATTAAAGATTAAACCCAAAGAAAAGCAGCAAACATTTTTAGAGTTTTATAATAAGTTTATTGAAGAAAGTAAGAGTATTAAGAAAGATGGTACTATTAGGGCATATAACACAACATTATTCCATATTCAAGATTTTATAAAAGAAACTAAGTTTGAGGTTGATTTTAACACAATAGATTTAATTTTTTATAAAAAATATACTGATTATTTAAGATTTACAGCTAAACTATCCAATAACACAATTGGTAAGCATATAAAAATCATAAAAACCGTATTGAATGCTGCTACTGATTTGAAAATCAATACTAATTATGAGTTTAAGACTAAAGGATTCAAGAAATTAACTGAAGATGTAAAGAAAATCTACCTGACAGAAGATGAAATCCAAAGAATTTATAATTTAAATCTGTATTATAATAAAACTTGGGAAGAAGTAAGAGATTTATTTGTTATTGCTTGTTATACAGGTTTAAGATTTAGTGATTTAAAAGCATTGACCAAAGAGCATATAAAAGAGAAAAATGGAAAAGAATATTTTGAAGTAATAACCAACAAAACAGACCAACCTGTAATAATACCCGTAAGCAGGATGATAAAGGAAATATTAGTAAAATATGATTATAAATTACCAAAAGTATTATCTAACCAAAAGTTCAATGAGTACCTAAAAATCATTGGTGAATTAGCTAAGATTAATGAATTT
>JANNVS010000388.1:0-4207 GCA_031414515.1 Sphingobacteriales bacterium
TAAATGCTTTTGCCAATTAAAAATAAATAGTAACTTCAACCTATGTTTTCATCAAAAAACCTGTTCGTATTTTTTATCTTGATTCTACTAAATGTTTCTACAACATTAAGTTCAGACAAAATAAGATGCTCTACAGTAGATGTTTTCAGAAGAAATGCTATTAATAATCCTGATGTTATTCTTCGTAAACTGCAATTTGAAAATGATATTCAACAATGGCTTGCTCAAAACAAAGTAAAAAGAGAAAATGGTATTCAGGCTGTTATCACGATTCCTGTCGTGGTACATATAGTATTCAATTCTACAGAGGAAAATATTTCGGATGCGCAAATTCAATCGCAAATTGAAAGACTGAATAAAGATTTCAGAAACTTAAATACTGATAAACTATTGTCTTCTCATCCGTTTTTTCCTTTAGCAGGCGACGCAAGTATCGAATTCTGTTTGGCAAAAATTGACCCTAATGGAAATGTGACAACTGGTATTACAAGAACAAGTACTTCTACGGTAGAGTTTTCGGATAATGACGATATGAAATTTGCATCGAGTGGAGGCACAAATGTTTGGGATGCTACTAAATATTTAAATATTTGGGTTTGTAACTTAGGAACTGATTTACTAGGCTACGCACAGTTTCCTTCGGATTTAGGAGATTTCCCGGAAACAGATGGAGTAGTAATTGGTCATAAATATTTTGGCACTATTGGTACAGTTGAAACGCCATACGATTTTGGTAGAACTACTACGCATGAAATTGGTCATTGGCTAAATTTAGAACATATTTGGGGCGATGATTTTGATTGTAGTGGTACGGATAATGTGAGCGATACACCGAATCAGGAAGTAGAATCATTTGGATGTCCATCAGGTATAGAGACTGATTTTTGTTCGGTTAGTTCTCCAGGAATAATGTATCAAAATTATATGGATTATACTGACGATGCGTGTATGGTGATGTTTACTAAAGGGCAAATTGCTAGAATGTCTGCAGTATTTAATGTTGCAAGATCTGCTATTCTCACATCAAATAAATGTTCGGGTACTACAGGTATTACAACACTAGCTAAGACACAATTAAAAATTTATCCAAATCCTATCCAAAATTATTTGACGATAGAAGGTTTACCAAAGACAAGAAATAAATTTTTTATAATTGAGATGTATAATGCCATAGGTCAGAAAATATATACAAATACGATATCAGTAGAAGACCAACTAATAGAAATGTCAGATTTTAAGACAGGTACGTATATGATGATGATTTACAATGAAGAATTTTCAACTACACAGAAGTTGACGGTTGTGAAATAATTTTCATCACGACAAGATTATTTTACCATTTATCTGATTTTTTGCATAAATTTTTCCAGCAATTTTTCGCACAATGTAATTGTGATTTTTTATTTCCAATTTTTAGTAGGTTTTAACTGACTAATTAAACCAAGAGTGATAATAAAAATACAATATAAGAAATCATTAAAAACAGCAAAGTACCAACTTTTGCTTAGCTCTAATTTTATATGTAAAAGAAAATTTATGAATGTTATCATAAACATATAAAATAAATTAAAACAACACAAGTATTCAAAACGCACTGTCTTTAATTCATTATGCTCACTACTCAATATGTAATACGCAAAAGAAACAAACATCAACAACTTTGAAAACAAATAACTGCCTAATAACAATCTGTGTGATAGTTTATACAAACTTCCACTTTCGTAATGACGCAGTTTTTGTTTAAACCAAGCTGACCATCTATTTTTTGCATCGCTAATAGTATAACTTTCTTTGGATAAACAAACTGTAGTATTTTCTTTAGTTGCTAATGTTTGAATTGCCAAATCATCATCGCCTGAAGCAATAGATAATTCCTGAGTCGTCCATGTTTTTGATTTTAATAAAGCTGCATCATACAATACATTTCTGCCAACACTCATATATGGATTTTTGAGCAATGCGAAACCAATATATTGCAAAGCTGTTTGTGCTGTTTCATATTCAATCAAACTATTTAAAATGGTGTTTTCTTTTTTATAAGGAGAAATGCCCAATATAATTTTATGTTTATCATTAACACAACTTGCCATTTCTGAAATCCAGTTTTTAGATGTTGGTTGGCAATCTGCATCTGTCAATAAAATCAGTTCTTTTTTGGATGCTTCCACACCTTTTTGTAATGCATATTTTTTTCCTAACCCAATTTTCTCTTCTTTTGTTAAAGTGATAATTGTTAATCGTTCATTATTCATTGTTAATCGTACATCTGAACCATCATCAACAATTATCACTTCAAAGTTTGGATAGTTTTGTTTTAAAATAAACGGAAGATTTTTTTTGAGATTTGCTGATTCGTTTTTTGCGCAAATAATTACACTTACAGATTTGAAAGGATTAGATGTGAGATTTTGAGATTTCTTTTTTTTAATAATTGCTAGAATCAGCACTAATTGATATACAATCTGATAAGTAGAGCAAACAACAAATAAATAAAACAGAAAATTCACGCAATAAAAGTAAAGGTTTTTGTCGTATTTTTGCCTTTTAAAATTTTTACTAATTTGACTTATACTTTAGAGCATACTGATAAATTTTCTAATGCACGTGCAGGAAAAATAACCACAGAACATGGTGATATCGAAACTCCAATCTTTATGCCTGTTGGCACACAAGGTACAGTTAAGGCAGTGCATTTTTCGGAATTAGAACAAGAAATCAATGCACAAATTATTCTTGGAAATACCTACCATTTATATTTACGACCTGGATTAGAAATCCTTCAAAAAGCAGGTGGTTTGCATGCGTTCAATACATGGCAAAAACCAATTTTGACAGACAGTGGTGGCTATCAGGTTTATTCGTTGTCGCATCGCAGAAAATTGACTTCTGAAGGTGCCACATTTCAATCACATATAGATGGTTCAAGACACTTGTTTACACCTGAAAACGTGATGGATACACAACGTATTATCGGTGCAGATTTTATAATGGCATTTGATGAATGCACACCGTATCCTTGCGAATATAAATACGCTAAGAACTCATTAAAGATAACGCATCAATGGCTAGAAAGATGTATACAGCGATTTGATACCACTGAATCTTTATATGGTTATGAGCAAACATTGATTCCAATTGTGCAAGGTTCTGTGTATAGAGATTTGCGTACGGAATCTGCAGAATTTATTGCTGCACAAAACAGACCAGCAAATGCAATTGGCGGTTTAGCGGTTGGTGAACCAGCAGAAATTATGTACGAAATGACAGATTTGGTTTGCAGCATTTTACCAAAAGATAAACCGCGTTATTTAATGGGTGTCGGTACACCTGTAAATATTTTAGAAGCAATTGGTCTTGGTGTAGATATGTTTGATTGTGTGATGCCAACCAGAAATGCACGACATGGTTTGTTGTTTACTTCGGAAGGCATGATTAATATTAAAAATAAAAAATGGGCAACTGATTTTTCTCCAATTGATATAAATGTGCCATGTTCTACCAGCAAGAAACACAGCAAGGCTTATTTACGGCATTTGTTTGTAGTGGAAGAATATTTGGCAGCACAAATTGCGAGTTTACACAATTTATCATTTTATTTATGGTTAGTAAAGGAAGCAAGAAATAACATTAAAGAAGGTACATTTACGTCATGGAAAAATGAGATGATTCCAAAGTTGAGTAATAGATTATAATGCATGATTAACGATTGACAATTAACGATTAATAATTAACATACAATAAGATTATGGAAAATGAATCTTCAAAAAATCTGATTGTTGATTTGAGCTTTGAGTTTGCTTTAGAAATTATAGAATATTGCGAATTATTGGAAGAAAAAAGAAAGTATGTTATTTCAAATCAATTATTAAAATCAGGTACTTCAATTGGAGCAAATGTTAGAGAAGCGCAAAGCGCAGAAAGCAAAAATGATTTTATTCATAAATTAAGAATCGCTTTAAAAGAAGCACAAGAAACGGAATATTGGTTATTATTATGTTTGCATGCAAAGAAATATCCAAATCCTGATAATTTAACTGAAAAAATAAAGTCATTATTAAAAGTCTTAACTAAGATTATTACTTCAACATCTAAGAATAGTAAATTATAATTGTCAATCAGTAATCGTCAATCGTTAATCATCAATCATTAATCGAACTCTTGAAAACACTCGACTGGTATATAATCAAAAAATTCCTCATCACCTTTT
>JANNVS010000389.1:0-5260 GCA_031414515.1 Sphingobacteriales bacterium
TGGTTGTTCGGCTTCTGATGCGGTTGCTATTCTTATTGATACCATCAAACCTAGTGTAAATGCTGGTGCTGATAAAACACTTACTTGTGCAACTACTTCTTTTGTTATTGGTTCAACTGCTATTGCTGGTAATGCCTATGATTGGTCGCCTGCTATTGGGTTAAATAATACTTCTATTGCTCAGCCTACAGCTTCTGCTACTGGTAATTATTCGCTTACTGTTACTAATACTGCGAATGGTTGTTCTGCTACTGATGCGGTTGCTCTTTTTATTGATACCATCAGACCTAGTGTAAATGCTGGTGCTGATAAAACACTCACCTGTGCTACTACTTTTTTTGTTATTGGGTCACCTTCTATTACTGGTAATATCTATGCATGGTCGCCTGCTCTTGGATTAAATAATACTTCTATTGCTCAGCCTACAGCTTCTGCTACTGGTAATTATTCGCTTACTGTTACTAAAACTGCGAATGGTTGTTCGGCTTCTGATGCGGTTGCTATTCTTATTGATACCATCAAACCTAGTGTAAATGCTGGTGCTGATAAAACACTTACTTGTGCAACTACTTCTTTTGTTATTGGTTCAACTGCTATTGCTGGTAATACCTATGATTGGTCGCCTGCTATTGGTTTAAGTAATACTTCGATTGCTCAGCCTACGGCTAATTCACTTCAGAATTATACTGTAACAGCAACAAAAAGTAGTAACGGATGTAAGTCTTCTGATCAGGTTATCATTTTTCAAAATATTACAACTGCAGCAGCAATTGCTGGCGTAGATATGATTCTTACTTGTACTCAACGAAGCTATACGATAGGTGCGCCTGCAAATATTGGAAGTAGTTATTCTTGGACTCCATCTATTGGTTTAAATACTAATAACATTGCACAACCAATAGTAAATAAACCTGGAACATATGAACTAACCGTCACAAATTTAATTAATGGATGTACTTCTAATGATATTATAAATATTGGAATAGATACAATAAAACCAATGGCTAATGCAGGACTTGATAAAACTTTAAATTGCGCAGTATCAAATTATACAATTGGAACACCAGCCATTAGCGGAAATACATACTTATGGCAACCTTCTATTGGATTAAGTGCTATTAATATTGCACAACCAGTTGCAAATGCTACTGGCACATACAATATAACAGTTACCAAAAATTCAAATGGATGTAAATCTATAAGTAGTATGAATGTCTTTATTGATACTATTCGACCAGTTGCTAATGCAGGTGAAGACCAAACATTTGGCTGTCCTCATACCAGTTTAACTGTAGGTTCAAATAGTCAATCAAATATCTCTTATAATTGGACACGTTCGTTAGGCTTAAGTTCTAATAATATTGCACAACCTACAACAGATACAACTGGAACTTTTGTCTTAATTGTTACTAATACTATAAATCAATGCAAGTCGGAATATGATACGGTTGTATTAAATCCTAAAAATTGTGAATGTACATTTTATGTACCTACAGCCTTCTCTCCAAACAATGACGGTATTAATGATATTCTATCTCCATTTAGAAATTGCGATGATTTTAGTGATTTGTCATTTTCAATTTTCAACCGTTGGAGTGAATTAGTTTTTAAATCTTATGATATTAATGATGGCTGGAATGGAGTTTATAAAAATGAATTACCTCAGTCTGATATCTATGTTTGGACTATAGAATATTTTGATATATTATACAACACAAAAAGATTGCAAAAAGGAATTGTATCACTACTAAGGTAAAATCTATTTTATTTTAGATATTTCTTGATCATAAGAATTAAAGAATTCTTCTAATTTCTTTTTTAATTCAATTGAAGTATCTTGTAATTTTTCTTCACTATTATTTTGAATTAATAATTTATTTTCTTCAAATAATTTTATTTCTAATAAATCTGCCAATTTTAAAATTTGCAGTAATATAAATTCTCTATGTTGAAATTCTTCTCTTTGAAAATATAATTTATACGTATAACTTATTAAGATTTTCATTCCTGGGTTTTGCAAATCAGTCAAAAAAACATCAATGGAAGAATTTTTAATGTAAGGATATCTAAGTAAGATTGTACGTATGCCTTCTAAAAAGTGTTCTGTAATTAAAAGCGGAGTTTCATAAGGAATAATAATTTCTGTTTTGAATTTCTTAAATACACGAAACCCTTTATTATCAATAGTCATTTCTGAAAGTTTTGCATTCGCAATATAAACAACTGAATCCTCTGCTGTTTTAATACGCGTAGAACGAAATCCTACTTCTAATACCGTACCTTCAAATGTATCACCTTTAATAGTATCACCTATTTTAAACGGCTTGTCAATAAAGATCATTACTGAAGCAATAAAGTTTTTTACGGTATCTTGTGCTGCTAACGCTAGTGCTAAACCTCCAACGGACAAACCCGCAATAATGGTAGCTATATTTACATCTAACGTATTTAACACATAAAACAATCCAAAGAAAATAGTCAAAAATTTTATAAATTTTTGTATCACAATTACTATTTGGTCATCCCATTGTGTAGTTGTTTTTTGTGCATATTTTTTAGCATAGAAAGTAAATAATTCTACCAGTTTATAAACTATAATGATAATTAGAGAAGCTGCTGCAAAATCAATCCCTTTAAGTACAGGCATCGAATATTTAGGATTTATAAATAATGTCGGAATAAAAATTTGAAATATTTTAAATCCTATCCAGATGGAAAACAAATTAGCAGTAATCTTTATTTTAGCTACATCCTGGATTTCATTTACATATTTTTTAAACAAAATCTTATGAAAAATAAATCGAAATAAATACTTTAATAAAAAAAAACAAAGTATAAATGAAGTCAAAATAATTCCTACTCCAATCCATTGCCAAGGATGTAATTTAAAAAATTCTTCATTTTGTTTAATTGGAAACCAATGTGCCCAAATATTTGTACCAAAGGGAAATATTTTATTATGTAATTGTGGTATTGCATCAACAGTTGATTGAGAATAATACCATTTGTCTCCAATTTTTTCGACATAAACCTGTGGAAGCTTATTGTATAAGACAAATATGTGTCTATTTGTCGTAGAATCTGTATAATTCGGATCATCAGGTATTTTGCTAAATAATGTGCTTGCATCTACTCTTACATCAAGAATCTCCTTAAGCATAATAGCAACCTTAATCCTCTTTTTTTTATTCTCAATATCAAATGATGCGCTAGCTTTTAACTCATCATAAGTATTCTTTTTCATAAAATGTGAGTGGTTATAAACCACATCATAAGGTGAATTATTCGATTCTATACCATAAGAAAAACTAAATAGTATTGAAAAAAGTAGGCAAAAAACAATTATAATCTTCAAAGATGTCGTCTTCATACTTCAAAAATACATGAAAAAACAACTATTTTATCCTAAATATCAGATTTTTTAAAAAATAATTAAAAATAATTTGATTGATAATCAACAATTTAAAAATTATTTTGTTAAATTTTACTACTATGTATTGCATAATTCATTGTTTTATACTTATCTTTGCATTGTCAATTACTTGGTAAACTAATTAAACAAAAAATAAATAAAATGAACAATCTAATTATCGCAGCCTTAACATTTGTAATGTTACCTGCATTCGCCACCAAAGCTTCCGCAAAAACATTGAAAAATTGCAAAGCAGAGAAAAATGAAATCGTTGTTGAAAAAATGAATTTTGCAAACGACTTCATTAAGTACAATGAAACAGAAGAAGAATATGCTTCTGTAGATGTTGACTATATCGTAGAAGAAAACGGTAAAGCTTACATCACTTATATAAACACAGATAACCAGCAAGCAAAAAACGAAGTAGTAAAATTTATCGAAAGTGCTTCTTACAACTTCAATCCGATGCCTGGAAAAGTATATTCTATGAAACTAACGTTGAATAAATAAAAAAAAGGTAAAAGAATAAGGAACAAAGAATCAAGCTAAAAGATTGAAGAATTGTAAAATCAAAAATCCTTATTCCTTACTCATTATTCCTAAATCATTAAACAATTAAAAAATTATGACAACACAACAATCATCAGCGTTCAGTATCGAAAATACAAAAGTACAAATGCGAAAAGGCATTCTGGAATTTTGTATCTTAGGTATCATCTCTCGCGGCGAAGTGTATGCTTCTGATATATTAGATGCACTAAAGAACGCAAACATGTTAGTAGTGGAAGGAACTGTTTATCCATTACTTACTAGATTAAAAAATGCAGGATTATTAATGTATGAATGGAAAGAATCCAACTCTGGTCCGCCACGTAAATATTTCACACTTACTGTAGAAGGAACAACTGCATACGATGAGTTGAAACAAACATGGAATGAACTTTCAGACGCAGCTGATGCAGCAACAAATTATCATAAAACTGAAAATAATTCTATCTAAATTAAAAAATCATAAATCAACTAAACAATAAAAATAAACGTCATGATAAAGACTTTCAATATAAACCTAGCAGGACAAATCTTCAATATAAATGAAGATGCGTACGATCAATTACTTTCTTACTTTAGTTCACTGGAAAAATTCTATGCGAATGAAGAAGGTAAAGATGAAATTTTAAACGATATCAAATCTCGTTTTGCTGAATTGTTTTTAGCAAAAGGAAAAAATTACATCATTACAAATGAAGATGCTACTGAAGTAGTAAATATGATGGGTAATCCACAAGAATTTGATGAAGATGCAAAAACTGAAAATCATTCAACTATAAATGCAGAAAACAATACAAGTAAAATAATCTCAGGAAAGCGCCTATATAGAGATTATGATGGTGGCTTGATTACCGGCGTTTGCGCTGGATTAAGTGCCTATTTCGGTATAAATGATGCAATATGGTTACGCTTATTATTTATAGGCTTAACATTTATTGGTATCGGCTCACCAATTCTTATCTACATCATTCTAAGTTTAATAATGCCAAAAGCAGAAACAGCTGCACAAAAATTAGAAATGAAAGGCGAAGCCATTAATCTATCTAACATTGTAAAAAATGTCAACATTGAACCTGTTAATGTGAAATCAAAAGGTGTATTTAATCAAATCATATCTTTTTTTGGAGCAGGTATAATGCTATTCTTTAAATTTATTTTATGGATAGGAATTGCATGTGCTGTATTAATTGGTGGCCTTACTTTATTTTCATTTTTTATAACACTCATAGTATTATCCATGATTGCACTTTTTGGAATACCAATTGCGAATAGTTACTATTTTAACAATTCTTCAGACGG
>JANNVS010000390.1:0-14189 GCA_031414515.1 Sphingobacteriales bacterium
GAACTGGCTCTTTTGCAACAACAGTAATTTGCCATATTGGTATCGGTACATTACCAACATTATATTTTGGTACTGAAGAACAAAAGCAAAAGTATTTACCCAAATTAGGAAGTGGTGAATGGGCAGCTTCATATTGTTTAACTGAACCAAGTTCAGGCTCGGATGCGCTCGGTGCAAAGACGACAGCAACACTTTCTGAAGACGGAAAGTCGTGGATTTTAAATGGTCAAAAAATGTGGATCACCAATGCAGGGTTTGCAGAATTATTTACTGTATTCGCAAAGATTGATGGCAAAGAATTTACAGCATTTTATGTTGAGAAAGGAACACCTGGTTTAACATTAGGTGCAGAAGAAGATAAAATGGGAATTAAAGGTTCTTCCACTAGACAAGTATTTTTTGAGAACTGTAAAATTCCAGTAGAAAACATGTTAGGCGAACGTGGCAAAGGTCATCTAATTGCTTTTAATATATTAAATATCGGTCGCTACAAATTAGCAGCAACTGCTTTAGGTGGTGCACGTGAAGCATTTAACATGTCAGTTCAATATGCACATGACAGAACACAATTCGGAAAATCATTAGATTCATTTGGTGCAATTCAATTTAAGATTGCAGAAATGGCAATTAAACTTTTTGCTTTAGAAGTAGCAACTTATCGCTGTGCAGAAGATATTGAAAACACAGAGCATATTTTAAAAGCACAAGGTTTGGATTTTGCAAAATCATTATTAGGTGCTGCAGAAGAATTTGCAATCGAATGTTCTATTGTAAAGGTGTATGGCTCAGAAGTATTAGATTATGTGGTAGATGAAAATGTACAGATTCATGGTGGAATGGGTTATTCAGAAGAAACTAGTGCAGCACGTGCGTACAGAGATTCACGTATTGCGCGTATCTACGAAGGCACCAGCGAAATCAATCGTTTGCTTTCTATAGATATGTTATTGAAACGCGCAATGAGTGGCAAAATAGATTTGATGACACCAGGCATGGCAATTCAAAAAGAACTGATGAGTGTTCCTGATTTTTCTAATGATAGTGATTCACAATTTGCTGCAGAAGAAAAAGCGATGAAAAATGCGAAGAAAGCATTCTTGCTAGTAGCTGGTGGTGCGGTTCAAAAATTAATGGCGAAAATGAAAGACGAACAGGAAATTATTATGAATGCATCAGATATGTTGATTGATGTGTATGTAATGGAATCCTTGTTGTTGCGTGTGAAAAAGATTTTTGAAAAAGGTGAAAAAGCAGAACAAGTCTATGTCGATATTTTAAAAGTATTTTTTAATGATGCATTAAACAGAATTAATACAAAAGGAAAAGATGCATTGCAATCATTTGCAGAAGGTGATGAGTTGCGCATTATGTTGATGGGTTTAAAACGGTTTACAAAATACGAACCAGTAAACGTAAAAGAAGCACGTCGTAGAATTGCTGCTAAAGTAATTGAAGGTGGAAAATATAATTTGTAAGATATTTTTTCTTTTATAGATAAAACTGTCACTCATAATAAGTGACAGTTTTTTTTACACAATAGTAGAATTATTCTTTTCCAAAGAATCCATAAATTCTTTTTTCTTGCGTTTGGAAATTTCTACTTTGCTGCCATCAGTCATCAGTACAAAATTGTCGCCGTGGTCAATTTCTTTTAGGTGCGCAAGATTAATTAAGTTGGATTGATGAATACGTAAAAAATTATACGACAATAATTTTTCTTCAAAATTTTTCAGCGTTTTTGCAACAAGTACTTTTTTATTTCCAATTAAATAAAATAAGGTATAATTGCTTTCTGATTGCAAACGAACAATATCATTTACTTTCAAAAAAATCATACCTTCTTTTGTTGGTACCATCAATTTAGAATCTTGTTGCTGATCTTGTTTTAATTTATCTAAATAACCTTGCAGTTGCGAAGCTTGTTTCAGCGTCTCTTTTTCTTCCAAGCGTTTTGCTACTTTTTCAATCGCTTTCTTTAACTCTTTTTCTTTAATTGGTTTTAATAGATAATCTGCGGCATTGTTTTTTATTGCGCTAATAGCATATTTATCATGCGAAGTGGTGAAAATAATTTCAATATCTGTGCAATCTAATTCATTCAATAAATCAACACCTTTGCCATCTGCTAATTCAACATCCAAAAAAATAAGTTGAGGTTTCACCGTTGGTAAAATTTTTTTTGCTTCTCTTTTAGAATTACAAACACCATCAATACTGATGCTCAAACCGGTTTGAACAATAGCTTTTTTTAGTATTTCCTGAAAGATTGGCTCGTCTTCAATAATAACGGCACTAATCATAATCTTAATTACGTATGCTAAAATTATTAAATATTACTTAAATTTAATAGCTTTTTAAATAATGTTGTCAACACAAATATGACTGTTAAGCTAAAAAATATAATTCCTGATGCAGAACGTATTGCGTTTGAATCCCTGTATAAACAAGCATTGTTATTTAAACAAAACAAAGATTATGTAAATGCAATTGATATTTATACAAAAATTATTTCAAAACGACAAGATGAAAAAGATTGTATTGAATGTGCAAAGTTGTATGAAGATGTTGGTGATATTTATTTTGATTTAAAAGATTTTCAACATGCATTTGAGTATTTATCTAAGGCATTACAAATTTATGCAGATAATAATGAAATAGAATTGCAAATTAATCAGCTAAAAAAAATTGGTGGCTTGCAACAAAGCATTTGGCAATTTAAAAAAGCAGTAGAGTTATATAAACAAGGATTATCGATTTCTACACGATTGGGTTTGATGGATAAAATTATTGAATTTGAATTGTTACTAGGTAACGTATTGAATTGGTTAGATGATTTGCCTGAAGCAGAAAAGTATTTAGTTAGTTCAATTAATAAAGAAAAAAAACATCGTAATCCTTTGGTTGAATTGCGTGCGCACGTAAGCTATGCCATCTTATTGCGTAAAATGAAAAAACATAACGAATCGGAAAAATATTTTAAAACAGGTATGGTATTGTCTTTGAAGAATGACAATGCATATATGATGGATATTACTAGAAGTTATGGAATACTACAATTAGAAATTGGTAATTATGAAGAATCAGAAAAATTATTGCTCGAATCAGAACGCGATGCACTAAAAGATTCTGATTCAACTAAAAAAGCAGTTGCATATGAGTATTTATCAGAATTATATTATAAAACTAAAGAGCTTGATAAAGCATATTCCTATTTTAAAAAATTTCATGAACTAAAATTACAAATACTTGAAAAAGGATACACAGACGATAATAATATTTTACAAATAAAATTAGGATTAGAAGACGCAAAGCGTGAACGATTAATTGCAGAAGAAACAGCTACAGCAAAAAGTTTATTTATTGCTACCATCAGTCATGAAATTCGCACACCAATGAATATTATTTTAGGTACGAGTTCGTTGATGTTGAATGATGAACCTAAAAATGAACACGTTAAATATTTACAAACTTTAAAGAAATCTGGTGAGAATTTATTGGGTATAATTAATGATATTTTAGATGTCTCTAAAATGGAAGCTGGCAAATTGGAAATTGAATACGAACCAGTTTTATTGCAAGAAGTTTTTGAAAATATTTTGACTGTGATGGAACATACGGCTAATGAGAAAAAGTTGCAGCTTAAATATTCTATAGATGATAAAATTGATTTTGCAATTTTTTCTGATCCGTTACGTTTGTCACAAATCATTACCAATCTGGTAAGTAATTCCATTAAGTTTACTGCAAAAGGCCACATAAGTATTGCTGCAAAAATAAAAAATAAGAACTCCTTGCAAATTGTTGTAAGTGATACCGGTATCGGTATTCCAAAAGACAAACTGAAAACTATTTTTGATCAATACGAACAAGTGCGTACTAAAGTGCAGAAAAAATATAATGGCACAGGTTTAGGGTTAGCCATTTCAAAAAAATTAGTAGAATTGATGAATGGTACTATTGTTATCAAAAGTAAAATAAATGTGGGAACAAGTTTTATTATTACATTGCCTTTTGAAAAAGCAATTATTCAGCAAAATACATCAACAGGAATTCAACAAAAAGATACTGCATTTTTGTCAGATAAAACTATTTTAATTGTCGATGATTTTGATGATAATCGTTTTGTTATAAAAGAAACATTAAAATTCTTCAACAAACAAACCATTGTTTTAGAAGCTGCTGATGGTTTGCAAGCATTAAAAGTTATAAAAAAGACCAAAGTAGATTTTGTAATTATGGATTTGGATATGCCTGAAATGAATGGCTTTGAAGCACTATCAGAAATTCGTAAAAATAAAAAACTAAAATACCTGAAAGTAGTAGCCAGCACAGCAAGTTTAATAACAAATGGCGATGAAGAATTTTTAGAATTTGGTTTTAATGGTTACTTGCCAAAGCCATTTGACATTGATAGTTTTTTTAAACTATTGGAAAAAATGTTGAAATGAAGTTGATAAATTCAAATTTGTTAGGATTTATTTGTGTTTTCAGATATATCTAACTTTAAATTGTCTTGTATAATAAAGTAAAAAAATCTTTTCTGAGAAAAGAAACTAGACTAACCAATTAGCTTTGCGATTCCATAAGCAGCAGCAGCAGCAACGGCACCAATAGCCATGACCTTAAAGGCACCTTTGAATAATGGTTGCCCAGTTAGTTTTGATTTGAAATATCCAAAAACAAATAAACTGATTAACGTAACGATTGCTGAGTATAATAATCCATCTTTTGGATGTTCAGTAAAAAAATAAGGTGCTAATGGAATGATACCACCAACTATATAGGAAATGCCAATAGTAAATGCAGAGTTACGTGCTCGTTTAGGATCTGGTGTTTCTAAGTCCAGTTCGTATTTCATCATAAACTTTACCCATTTATTTTTATCTTTTGATAACTCTTGAACAGCAGACTTTACGGTTGTTTCACTCAATCCCATAGATAAAAATATCTCTTCTGTTTCCGTTATTTCTTTTTCTTTTAAATGCTCTATTTCGTAATATTCTCTACGTTGTTCCGAATCGTAATGATCTATTTCAGCACGACCTGCTAAATAACCACCAAGACCCATTGCTATAGAACCAGCAGCAATTTCAGCTATACCAGCCGTAATGACTAATGTGGTTGAATCTACAGCACCACTTAAGCCTGCTGCCAATGCAAAAGGTACCGTTAAACCATCTGCCATACCAATTACTATATCTTTTATGAATTCAGAACTTTTTACATGTTCTTCATTGTGATCAATAAGATGTCTAGTGGCTTCAGGGTGAAGGTGCATTTATAATATAATTTATGAAATACAATTTACGAATAATTTTGAAACTGTAATATTAATTGATAAAGTCTAACTAAGTTTATTAGTATTGATATAGTCCATTTTGTAACTCATAATATCTGCAATTGATTTTGCACGGAATTTTGCCTTTTCTGCCATTTCTCCATAAAACAATTCGTCAACTGTTTTTTCCCACAAATAGAGCCACTGCTCAAACTCATTTTTTGTAAATGGAAAACGTTTGTTTAATGCGATATGCTTTTCGGTAACATTACCGCGATAAATATCTGCATCCAGTAAAATACTATCCCAAAAGTCAGCAATAGTTTTTAAGTGTACTTCCAAATGTATTAGAACCGTTTGTTGAAAGATATTTTGAAGATGTATATCTGATAATAATTTATCGTAAAATAGTTTTACTAAGATATCTATGTCTTCGCGTGTTGTAATGTCCTGTTTCATATAAAATTGTTTAAAATTAATATAAAAATTAATATCGGATAGATATAAATTTGCTATTTACCGATATTAATAATAAATTTGTGACGTGATGTGGAAAATAGACCTATCCAATATTAATGACATGCAATCTACTTTTGATAGATTATATGAAAAAAAAGCAATGTTGCAGAATGCAAGACCATTGCCTAAAATCGCTTTGCAAAAAATTAAAGAAAGTTTATCGATAGAATGGACGTACAATTCCAATAGTATTGAAGGAAATACTTTAACGCTTAAAGAAACGCAGATGGTGTTGCAAGATGGAATTACGATAAAAGGAAAATCCTTAAAAGAACATTTTGAAGCGCACAACCATGAAAAAGCACTTGATTATTTATATATGTTGGTGAATGATGATTATGAATTAAGAAGTATAGATATATTATCGTTGCATGGTTTGGTGCTGCGCAGCATTAAAGATGATTTTGCAGGAAGAATTAGAAATGGTGGTGTGCGTATTCTTGGTGCTAATTTTGTGCCGCCAAATGCCAATAAAGTTTCTGATTTATTTGATGAATTAATTGCCTTTGTAAATGAAAACCCATTAGGTTTGAATGATATAGTTTTAGCAACTATTTTTCATCATAAGTTTGCGTGGATTCATCCGTTTTTTGATGGCAATGGCAGAACAACTCGTTTAGCGATGAATTTATTATTAATGCGCAAAGGATTTCCGCCAGCCATTATTTTAAAGAATGATAGAAAGAAATATTACGAAGCATTGAATCAGGCAAATAAAGGCAGTTATCAAAAACTCACGTTATTGATGTCGCAAGCTTTAGAACGAACACTTAATATTTACATGAATGTGCTGCCTGATAACGATAATGAATATGTAGAAATTTCATCTTTAGTAGAAGAGCCGAGTGTGCCGTATGGTCAGGAATATATTAGTTTACTAGCGCGCCAAGGCAAAATTGATGCGTACAAAGAAGGCAGAAACTGGCTCACCACAAAAGAAGCCATTGATAATTATATTAAGAATAGGAAAAGGGAAAGGTAGATTTACAAAGTAGACTTAATGTTCAACTCTTTCATCTGTTTTTCATCAATCGTACTTGGTGAATCTAACATCACATCTCTTCCTGAATTATTTTTAGGGAAAGCGATAAAATCTCTAATCGTTTCTACGCTG
This sequence comes from Sphingobacteriales bacterium, assembly GCA_031414515.1. Lineage (GTDB taxonomy): Bacteria > Bacteroidota > Bacteroidia > Chitinophagales > JADIYW01 > JADJSS01. Next base: position 6,912 of record JANNVS010000390.1, read on the forward strand.
TTCAACACCGCGCATAATCTGTCAAAACCAAAAGCTAAGCCACCGTGTGGTGGTGCACCATATTCAAAAGCATTCATTAAGAAACCAAATTGCTTTTGCGCTTCTTCATCTGTAAAACCTAATCGTTTGAACATTTCTGCCTGCAATGTTTTATCATAAATTCTTATAGAACCACCACCAACTTCAACACCATTAATTGCTAAGTCATAAGCATCTGCACGCACACGCGCCGGATCTGTATATAAGAAATCAATGTCTTCTTTTTTAGGTGATGTAAAAGGATGATGCATCGCAAACCAACGATTATCTTCTTCAATAAATTCTAATAAAGGAAAATCTAAAACCCACAATGGTTTAAAATCATCTTTCTTGCGCAAACCTAAACGGTTGCCCATTTCCAAACGCAATTCATTCATTTGCTTACGCACTTTATCGGTATTGCCACATAGCACCAGCAATAAATCGCCTTGTTTCATGTTCGCAGCTGTTGCCCATTTTTGCAATTCTTCTTCGTTGTAGAATTTATCTACAGAAGATTTTAACGTACCATCAGCATTATATCTCAAATAAATCAAACCTGTTGCACCAATTTGTGGTTTCTTTACAAAGTCAGTTAATTCATCTAATTGTTTGCGTGTAAATTCAGCAGCAGTTGAAGCGTTGATTCCAATCACTAATTCAGCATTATCAAAAACACCAAAGCCTTTTCCTTTCACTAAATCGTTCATTTCGACAAACTTCATATCGAAACGAATATCTGGTTTGTCGCTTCCGTAAATACGCATCGCATCATCGTATTGCATACGCGGAAAATCGGATAACTCAATTCCTTTTACTGTTTTAAATACATGTTTAATCAAACCTTCAAACATATTCAAAATATCTTCCTGTTCCACAAACGCCATTTCGCAGTCAATTTGTGTAAACTCAGGTTGCCTGTCGGCACGCAAATCTTCATCTCTGAAACAACGTGTAATCTGATAATATTTATCAAAACCAGAAACCATTAGTAATTGCTTAAATGTTTGCGGCGATTGCGGTAATGCATAGAATTGTCCAGGATTCATTCTTGATGGAACCACAAAATCACGTGCGCCTTCTGGTGTTGATTTAATTAAGAAAGGTGTTTCAATATCTAAGAAACCATTTGCATTCAAATACGTACGTACTTCGTGTCCAACTTTATGACGGAAAATTATTTTTTCCTGCACTTCCTTTCTGCGCAAATCCAGATAACGATATTGCATACGAATATCATCACCGCCATCCGTTTCATCTTCTATAGTAAATGGCGGTACTTTAGATATTGATAAAATGCGCACATCGCTTATCAAAATTTCAATATCACCTGTTGGTATTTTAGGATTTTTGTTAGAGCGCTCTACCACTTTTCCTTCAGCTTGTATTACAAACTCACGACCTAAACGTTTTGCTCTGTCGAATAATAAATTATTGGTTTCGTTATTAAATACAATTTGTGTGATGCCGTATCTGTCGCGCACATCTACAAATAAAAGTTCGCCAAAATTACGCGTAGTTTGAACCCAACCTGAAAGTTGAACCTGTTTATTTACATCTGTAATTCTCAATTCGCCGCACGTGTGACTTCTGTACATAATATAGTTTTAAATGGTAAGTAATAAGTATTTGCTTATAACCGTTCTGCAAAAATAAGAAGATAAATATTAAATAGAGGTTAATGTTGATGATAAGAAATTATGATTTGTACCTGTCAACGATTGCATCATAATTCTCTGAAAACTCTTTATATACAGATCTAATGCCATTGCTTAAATCAATGGTGTGTTTCCAGCCTAATGCATGTATTTTAGAAACATCGGTGAGTTTGCGTGGTGTTCCGTCAGGTTTGGTGGTGTCGTGTACGATGTTTCCTTCATAGCCAACGATTTCTTTTACCAGTAATGCTAAGTCTTTAATGGTGATTTCAAGACCGCTACCGCAGTTTACAAATTCTTCACCACTATAATTTTGCATCAGAAAATATAAAGCACCTGCTAAGTCATCTGCATGCAAAAATTCTCGGTAAGGTGAACCGGTTCCCCACATGACTACTTCAGAAACATTATTTATTTTCGCCTCATGAAACTTGCGAATCAAAGCAGGCAAAACGTGCGAATTATTTAAATCAAAATTGTCATTTGGTCCGTACATATTAGTCGGCATCGCAGAAATAAAATCGCAACCATATTGCCGTCTGTAATTTTCACACAATTTAATTCCTGCAATTTTTGCGATTGCATACGGTTCATTTGTTTCTTCTAAAGTACCGGTTAACAAATAAGTTTCTTTCAATGGTTGCGGTGCCATCTTCGGATAAATGCAAGTGCTGCCTAAGAATAAAAGTTTTTTTACTTTATTTACAAAGGAAGCATGAATGGTATTGCATTCTATCATTAAATTTTCATACAAAAAATCAGCTCTGTAAGTATTGTTTGCATAAATACCACCAACTCTTGCAGCAGCCACAAAGACATAATCAGGTTTGTTTGCTTCAAACCATGCATTCACATCTGCCTGATTAATTAAATTTAAGTCTTTAGAAGAAGCAGTAAGAATATTTGCAAATCCTTCAGATTTTAGTTTGCGCACAATGGCAGAACCTACCATTCCGTTGTGTCCTGCTACATATATTTTTGAATCTTTGTTCATGAGAACTATTCGTGATAATTAAAGATTTTATGTCCGCCTTCCAATAAGTATTTATCGCGTTCAAATAATTTGATATCATGTTCCATCATATCTTTTACTAAAGAAGCTAAATCGTGTTTAGGATACCAGCCTAATTTTGTATTCGATTTTGTTGGATCACCGATTAATAAATCTACCTCTGTCGGTCTGAAATATCTTGGGTCGATAGCAACTACTTCTTTGCCAATTTCTATCTGATATTTTTCGTTAGAACAAGATTTGATATATCCTTTTTCGTCGATGCCAGTTCCTTTAAATTCTACTTCGATGCCAACTTCTTTAAACGACATACGTACAAACTCGCGCACTTCTGTAGTTTTTCCTGTAGCAATTACATAATCTTCCGGTTCAGGTTGCTGTAAAATTAAATACATCGCTTCTACGTAATCTTTCGCGTGACCCCAATCTCTTTTAGCATTTAAGTTTCCTAAGTATAAATTATCTTGTAACCCTAACGCAATTTTAGAAACAGCACGTGTAATTTTTCTTGTTACAAATGTTTCACCACGCAAAGGTGATTCGTGGTTGAATAAAATTCCGTTACATGCATAAATTCCATAAGCTTCGCGGTAGTTTACGGTAATCCAATAACCATACATTTTTGCTACTGCATAAGGTGAACGAGGGTAAAATGGTGTTTTTTCTGATTGAGGAATTTCCTGCACTTTTCCATATAATTCAGAAGTAGATGCCTGATAAATTTTTGTTTTATTTTCCAGTTTTAAAATACGAATTGCTTCTAGCAAACGCAAAGAACCAACAGCATCCACATTAGCAGTATATTCAGGAGTGTCAAAAGATACTTTTACGTGGCTCATCGCACCTAAATTATAAATTTCGTCTGGTTGTACTTGTTGAATGATACGAATCAAATTCGTAGAATCTGATAAATCACCAAAATGCAATACAAAATTTCGGTTGTCTATATGCGGATCCTGATATAAATGGTCAATTCTGTCGGTATTAAACAAAGAAGAACGACGTTTGATGCCATGCACTTCATAGCCTTTTTTCAACAGCAATTCTGCTAAATATGCGCCATCTTGTCCTGTAATACCTGTAATTAATGCTTTTTTCATCTGATTAAATTAAAGAGTTGGCAAAATTACGCTTTTTTTTCGTTTTTTTGAGGTTCTATGAAGCTAAAAATTGCGATATTTTTGTCAGGTTCTGGTAGCAATGCACGAAATATTTGTACATATTTTAAAAATCACGAAAGAATTGAAGTGGTGCTCTTGTTGAGCAACAAAGAAAACTCAGGTTCAAAAGAAATAGGCGATACATTTGGAATTTCATATTTCATTTTTAACAAAGAACAGTTTTACAATACAAACGAAGTTATTTCTAAATTAGAAAAGCATCAGATTAGTACAGTAATTCTCGCTGGATTTTTATGGCTGATACCTGAAAACTTATTAAAAAAATTTCCAAACAACATCATTAATATTCACCCTGCATTATTACCGAAATATGGCGGCAAAGGTATGCATGGTATGCATGTACACGAAGCAGTTTGGCAAAACAAAGAAAAATAAAGCGGCATTACTATTCATTTATGTAATAAAGAATACGACAAAGGTGAAGTGTTGTTTCAGGCTAATGTTGCTATTGATGAAACCGATACACCTGAACTTATTGCGAAGAAAGTATTAGCATTAGAACATGAATTTTTTCCTCGAGTGATTGAAGAATATTTGTATGCTGTGTATGATGATGAATAGGTAGGTTGGTTTAATAAAAAATCCTTAACAAATCATTTACTAATAACTCATCACAAATAACCAATAACACAGTACCTTTGCAAAAATTATAAAGTGAAAACGATCAAATCAGCTCTTATTTCTGTCTATTATAAAGATGGTTTAGATGTCTTAATTCATACCTTGTCAAAACAAAACGTTACGTTCTACTCAACTGGCGGAACGCAAGCATTTATTGAAGGTTTAGGCTATAAAGTAATTCCTGTGGAGGAACTCACATCGTATCCAAGTATCTTAGGAGGTCGCGTAAAAACCTTGCATCCAAAAGTGTTTGGCGGTATTTTAGCGCGCAGAGAAAATGTAGATGATGTATCACAATTGAAACAATACGAAATTCCAGAGTTGGATTTGGTCGTAGTTGATTTATACCCGTTTGAAGAAACCGTAAAAAATCATAAATCACTCTTCGAAGCCGAAATCACTTCTGAAATTATAGAAAAGATTGATATTGGTGGCATTTCATTGATTCGCGCAGCAGCAAAAAATTTCAGCGATACTACTATTGTTTCGCAAAAAACGCAATATGCAGAATTGGCACAATATTTAGAAGAAAACAATGGACAAACATCACTTGTATTTCGTCAAAACTATGCGAAGCAAGCCTTTGCTGTTAGTTCGCATTACGATACCTTGATTCACCGATATTTTTCTTCACAAAATCCGTACGAAACATTTAAAGAAAGTTACCTGAATGGTGAAGCGTTGCGCTATGGTGAAAATCCGCATCAAAAAGGATTTTTTTATGGCAATATAAATGAGGTTTTTGATATTTTAAACGGCAAGCAATTATCGTATAATAACCTAGTGGATATTGATGCTGCGGTGCATCTGATAGCAGAATTTTCTGAAACTACGTTTGCAATTTTAAAACATACCAATGCATGTGGTGTGGCATCTCGTAAAACGTTAGTAGATGCGTGGTTAGCAGCTTATGCAGCAGATACGATTTCTGCATTTGGCGGTGTGTTAATTACCAATGCAACTATAGATGTTGCTACTGCAACAGAAATTGATAAACTATTTTTTGAAGTGTTGATTGCACCAAACTTTGATGCAGATGCGTTGCAAATTCTAATGAAAAAGAAGAACAGAATTTTGCTAAAACAAAAAAAGTTTGATTTTTCTGCAAAACAATTTAAATCGTTATTAAATGGTGTGATTGCGCAGGATTTCGACAAAAAAATTGAAACCATAGAAGAGCTAAAAACAGTGACAAAAGTTGCACCAAGTGATGCACAAATTCAAGATTTATTATTTGCAAATAAATTAGCAAAACATCTAAAATCAAACACCATTGTTTTAGCAAAAGACCAGCAATTACTGGCAATGGGTTGTGGTCAAACTTCACGCGTAGATGCTTTGCAACAAGCCATTCACAAGGCAAAAGCCTTTGGTTTTGATTTGCAAGATGCAGTAATGGCAAGTGATGCTTTTTTTCCTTTTCCAGATTGTGTGGAAATTGCTGATAAATCAGGAATCACTGCAGTTATTCATCCTGGAGGCAGCATTAAAGATCAGGATTCTATAGATTATTGCGATGCGCACAATATAATCATGGTGTTGACAAACATCAGGCATTTTAAGCATTAGAACTGACCGTCATCGTGAGGCTCGAAACGATCTGTTGAATTTTATTAATTGTGATAAAATCACATAGTTTTATAAAGTAATTAGGTTTTAATAAAACAAACAGACTGCTTTATTTATTTGCTCATACCGCGCAGCCAAATTCGCAATTATGGTGTGTAATAGTTATAAAAAATTAAATTTTCGTTTCTCGATTACAATCTCGTTATTAAATCTTACTTTTGTTCTTTATTAAAACACAAGATTAAGAGAAGAAGAAAATGGGATTATTTAGCTTCCTAAACAAAGAAATAGCGATTGACCTGGGAACGGCAAATACGCTGATAATGTATAAAGATCAAGTTGTTGTGGACGAGCCGTCTATTGTAGCAATTGATAAGAAAACAAACATGGTAATTGCGGTAGGAAAGAAGGCGATGTTGATGCATGAAAAAACACATGCGAATATCGAAACCATTCGTCCTTTGCGCGATGGCGTTATTGCAGATTTTACGGCTGCAGAGGCGATGATTCGCGGTTTTATTTCAATGATCACAGATGGAAATCGTTGGTTTCGTCCTTCTTTAACAATGGTTATCTGTATTCCATCAGGTATTACTGAAGTAGAAAAAAGAGCGGTTATTGAAAGCGCTGAACATGCAAATGCACGTGAACGTTATTTAATTCATGAGCCTATGGCTGGCGCATTAGGAATAGGATTAGATGTTGAATTACCAGAAGGCAATATGATTATTGATATTGGTGGTGGAACAACAGATGTAGCCGTTATTGCATTATCTGGAATTGTTACCGACCAATCTATTCGCGTTGCTGGTGATGATTTTACCATGGATATTGTTGAATATGTAAAACGTCAGCATAATATATTAATTGGTGAACGTACAGCTGAACAAATTAAAATTCACGTAGGCTCTGCGCTTCAAGATTTGGAAAATCCACCAGATGATTTTGCTGTGCATGGAAGAGATTTATTAACAGGAATTCCAAAACAAGTAACCGTAGCTTATACTGAAATTGCTGGTTGTTTAGATAAATCTATTTCTAAAATAGAAGAAGCGATTATGAAAGCCTTAGAATCTACACCACCAGAATTAGCATCAGATATATATCAAAAAGGAATTTACCTTACTGGTGGAGGTGCTCTATTGCGTGGACTAGATAAACGAATAGCAATGAAAACTAAATTGCCTGTAAAAGTAGCGGATGATCCGTTACGAGCAGT
>JANNVS010000391.1:0-2181 GCA_031414515.1 Sphingobacteriales bacterium
CGTTGCTGTTGGCACAATTAGTTCTACTTCTGTTATTTCTATATTTTGAATATAATCTGATATATTCGAATAATTTTCATTGAAATTAGCAGTATATGTTATTCTGCCTTGTATATCTTCTGTACACAAACTTATATTAGGATTAAAAAAATCTAAATAAATGTATTCTGTAAAATGTGGAGCACCGCCATATATAGGAATTGGTATGCCGTCTAGTAAATATCTGTAACTAAAACTATCCAGTGTAAAATTATCAACTCCATCTCTCGTATATAATACATTGTTGTCTACATCAACAGAACAAACAGAATGAAGTGGTTGTTGTACAATTTCTAATTCAAAGCCTGGTGTATTTCTGTCTACATTTACAAAAGAATCTTTTGTTGCTAAATCTATAAAATTATCTACTGAATTTATTGATACAGATAACGACGCAGCACCACCATAAATAACCAACATCGGTAATGCTGTTACCGTAATATTTACATTAAAGAAAGGTGCGCTTTGTGCCACTGGTAAACCATTTAATAAATATCTATATGTAAAACTATCTGAACCATTATATCCAGACGTAGGTGTATAAAAAATATTTAAAGTATCTGTTGTATCTACAGTTCCGTGCGTTGGTGCTAATACAACTTCTACCGTTAAACCTACGCTATTTACTCCATCAAGCATATTTACAAACGTGTCGTTTGTAGGTAAGTTTAATGCATTATCAATGGAATCCTGTTCTATTGTGTAGAAATCTGCACCACCAACGATGTAAGGATTTCCGTTATTTACTTGTGTGTAAAATTCACAATAAAATTGTGAATTATATTTCATCAAAACCGCTGCCGCTACTATTAAGGATCCGTTTTCATCTGGGAATTTATTTTGGATACTATCAAAATAAATGTCAAAAACTGTAAGCATTTTTATAATTGCGTCTTCGTTTTCTACAACACCGCCTGTTATAGTGCATTGCAAAAACACATCGCATAAAATAGCAGCTGCGGTGTTTACGCTATCTTGGTTGCCTTGTTGTGCTGTTGCTAAGTAGTTTCTTATGTATTGAAACAATGAAAAAGAATCGCTTGTTAGTGCTGGCTCACCAGATAAAATTATTGCTCTGTAAACTTCTATATCTGCTAAAATTTGTTGTCGTGTTTTCATTGTATATTTTTTAATTTATTAAAATGGTTTCGTTGATGTATTGGTTTTTACTTTGTTGAATTTCTAAATGAGTTTCTTCTATTTTTTCGTAACGTGGTATTTTGTTTTCGTAGCGTTTTATGTTTTCTTCTATTTTGAAAAGTGTAATGGTGTTTGCATTGGCTAAAATTTCGTTGGTAATGTTTTTGAATCCATGATACATAAGTAATATGTCTATTTTCTCTTGTTTGCTATTGTACAATAAAATAAACAACTCACGTGGTGCGTTTGATGTGAAATATTTTGTGGCATCTTCAAAAATAATTAAGCAATGAGAAAGTGTTTCGTTTAATAGGTTCATATCTTCTTTTAAACGAACTGGATTGGTGATAAAACGTTTTACACCTGTGCGCCATGCTGTGAGCTGCGCACGTGTATTTATTATTTGAAAATCTCTATATTTTTCATGGTCGATGGTATCAATTATTAAAACTTTTTTTGTTTGCTTTGGAATAATAACGTTACGCGTATAGTAGCTTTTGCCACTATTACGCATACCAATTATTAACGATATTATTGCCTGTCTTTGCATTATTTTTTTACTCTTCTTACAATAATGTCAGGTGTAATATTTCCAGCCATTTGTTGTTTAATATCTAACTGTGTACTTTCTAAAAATCCTAATAATTCAAAAGGATTGAAGCCGTCACATTGTCTTTTTACGCTACTTGTTCCATCATCATATTTTTTTAAAACAACAGAATAGGTTGCAACTTTTACAACTTTTTTCTTATTGGTATAAATGTTTTCTTTTGCCATATAATTATTTGTTTTCTTCTTTTTTATCACCAAAAAATTGATTTTTTGCCAATGGTATTGCACGCGGCAACATCAACATAAAAACAGAATACATTAAAGCCTTTTCAGGTGTGGTTTGTATATTTACATTTTTCAAAACGTGTTTTAATGGAATTAGTACCGATTTTTTTTCGTTGGCTGTAAACGGTAAACTATCAATATAGGTTTGGTATTCTTCCATTATAT
>JANNVS010000392.1:0-1577 GCA_031414515.1 Sphingobacteriales bacterium
CTTTCTATGGCTTTTCGCAATTTTAAAATGGTTGGCTATGTAGTGTATGGCCGTGGTAGTTTTAATCAATTAGATGAAATAATTGCCCCTCATCGCAAAAATGACAAGCCAATGGTTTTCTTGGTTGACCATTTTTTTTCCGCAGTACCCGGTGGGACTGGGCATCCCCTTGTCAACCGCATTCCTGTTCGTGGAAATGATAAAGTGATCTTTGTAGATGTTGCTTATGAACCCAAAACAACGTATGTTGATGCGTTGGCACAGCAACTAAAAGATGAGTTTGGAACAATAAGCGGCGTTATTGGTATTGGTGGTGGCTCTACTATGGACTTGGCAAAAGCTGTTTCGTTGATGATGAAAAATCCCGGTTCTTCTGCCGATTACCAGGGTTGGGATTTGGTAAAAAATGCTGGCGTTTATAAAGCTGGTATACCAACGCTTAGTGGCACAGGTGCTGAAGTATCCAGAACAACCGTATTAACCGGGCCCACCAAAAAACTGGGAATGAATTCCGACTTTACTCCCTTCGACCAAATAGTACTCGACCCAGAGCTAACGGCTAATGCTCCTGCCAATCAGCGATTCTATACGGGCATGGATTGTTATATTCATTGCATTGAAAGTTTGGAAGGAACTTATTTAAATGAGTTTAGTAAAAGCTATGGAGAAAAAGCATTACAACTCTGCCGGGATGTATTTGTACATACTGATGGTTGGAATGATATGTGTGACGATAAACTGATGATGGCATCTTATGCAGGTGGTATGAGCATTGCTTACTCACAAGTGGGGGTGGCACATGCGGTGAGTTATGGTTTAAGTTATTTACTCGGCACCAAACATGGCATTGGTAATTGTATTGTAATGAATCATCTGGAGGAATACTATCCGGCCGGGGTAAATGAATTTAAACACATGGTAGAAAAAAACAACATTGAAATACCGGTCGGCATCTGCAATGGATTAAGCGAAGATGATTTTGATAAAATGATCAACGTATCGTTGGGTATGAAACCGCTTTGGGAAAATGCATTGGGAAAAGACTGGGAAAAAATAATAACAAGAGAGAAGTTGAGAGCTCTCTACGGAAAACTATAAAACTGTCCTATCAAAAAAGGGTAATAGATCTGCCTTGGTGCATTTCCTTCATCATTAATTCCTTTTGTGGAAATTGATAAACCCGCCGCCAATCAGCAAGCCTTATATGATAACTGGGATTCCAGTATTTTAGAATAATTATTTGTATAATAATACGTTGAAAATCAATTAAATTTGATACAAGCGGTTGCGGCAATGCAACTGTAAGCAGCCATTTTAATAATCATTCCTATAGATATCAATCCATGAAAATTATTATTCAAACGGTATATTTCTCTTTTCTAATTTCAGTCGCTTCTTCTTGCCAGACGACAAATTCGAAAGACAAAATCATATTCGACAAAAACAAATGCTATGACAGTAAGTTGTCATACTTAAAGAATGTTAAGTTATATGAGAATGTTATGACGGCATTTCGTGACACATTTCAAACCTTAAAAACAAAAAAAGAATATTTAGAAAACAAAAAAAAATTATAA
>JANNVS010000393.1:0-6981 GCA_031414515.1 Sphingobacteriales bacterium
ATTACTGATTCAAAATCTGGTTACGCTTACACATCAAAATCAGCAGCATTTGGTGAAGTAGAGCGTAACCAGATTTTGAATCAGTAATATTCAATAATCTACTTACATATTCTTCCTGTAAATTCTGACGAATTGTAGAAATAGTACCATTTAAATCTTCTATGAAAATGCCATTTGTAATATCTTTAAATACGGCATTTAGGTTGTATTTATTGCCATACATTTTAGAATCGGTAATACGTTGCATTACTGTTGCATGCAACAATTGATCTAAAATTGCACGCTGTATATTTAAAACTCTTTCATGAATTTTTGGATCTTCCGTTTCACTTCTGAATTCTTGACCTCTACGTTGCATTTGCAAATAATTATAAATTTCATTCGGTACACTAAGCGCACTTTTTGAAAAACCATATTTGATAATTGCCTGCATTGCACGTTTCTGATCTTCCATCGGAATTGGTGTAAATGGTTTGCTTAAAGTATCTTGTCCAATAAAATTTCTATTTACATACACACCACCTACATATCTATTGATTACATTTAAACTGCGTGCATAGTGACCAGACAATATTAGATAAGCACGTCTCAGCTCATGATAGGAATTATTTTCAGTACTGTATTTGGTTAATAATTTGGGTAATGCTTCGTTTACCATATTTATATTACCAACCGCATAACTAATCGCATCGTCAGTCATATCAAATAAATTTCCTCTTGGGTCTATACCTTTTCCAGGATTACGCATATCGTCTGCATCATTTTTAAAACGATATTCTTTTTTTACAGATTCGGACAGAATTTTTTGCAAGGCAGCTTTCTCTTCAGTTTCATTTTCAATAGTTGTGTAGCCATACTGAATTGCCCATTTATCATACAAGCCTGGTTTTATATCGAAGAAAAGTCCTTGTTTTGTTTTATCAGAAGAAATATTTGGAATGGTGTAATCCATCACAGACGCTGTTAAACCAACGGTTGCGCCTAACATAGAATCTTGTACTTGCTGTACGCTATTCATTTGTGAACCAATAAAATTATGCATTAAGCCAAAGGTATGCCCAACTTCGTGCAACACTAAATCAAATAATACTTGTTTCAAAAATTCATCTTTATCGATATCTGCAAAACCAAACGCATTTAACATTTGCGTGCCGTATAATACATTTTGATGCATACTTTCGCCAAAAGCACAATGATCGTAATTCAAATTAACATCAGGTTGCATATTGTCTAGAGCAGCAATATCATATAATTTTTCTAGTGGTAAACGGTTTGTCATAACAACATATTCCAGCATAATATCAGCACCCAAAATTTCGCCTGTGCGTGGGTTTACGAAACTTGGTCCGTAACCACCAAAAGGCGGTCGTGGCGAAGAAGTCCAGCGCAGTACATTATATCTTATGTCTTCGGCTTCCCAACTTGCAGTATCGGATTGTTCGTAACATTCAATAGCATTTTTAAATCCTGCTTGCTCAAAAGCTTCGTTCCATGCCAAGACTGCATTTTTTATAATTGGTCTGAATTCTTTTGGTGTTGTATTTTCAATCCACCAAATAATTGGTTTTACAGGCTCTGATATTTTATCATTCGGATTTTTCTTTTCTAGATTCCAACGGTGAATTACATCTTTCCAAGGAGTTGCACTTGTAGACGTTTGGTCTTTTGCTTTTTCCAGAAAATAACCAACTCGTGCATCATCTGGTCTTGGTCTGAAATTATTTTTTGGTACTTCTAATAAGCTGTGTTGCATTTTTACCGAAACAAAACGCGCATCTGTTATTTCATCAGCACCATAATTTACTGGCGAAAGATTATCAAAAACATACTCAACAGAAACATCTGTATTGTTTGGATAATTTTTTACAGCAAGATATTTTGATTTTTTACTATTTAAACTACCTAAAGAAAATGCATCTGATTTGTCTGTCGGCATTTTTGATGGTTTTATTTGTGTAACGCTTTCGCTTAAAAATAAATTATCTGCTTCAATTAGAAATATTTTTCCAGTTGCCGCTGCAATTTTTTCAGATAAGAAAATAGATTTATTAATATTTGCATCTTTTGCTTTGCTCAATTCAGTATTTTCATCAAAATAGAAACTGGTGTTTTGTAAAACGAAATCAATTCTATCAAAATATTTTTCAATTTTAAAAATGGAATTATCTTTATAGCCACCGCGTGCATAACCTGCATCTAAATAACCATCTAATACGTACGCAAAATAAATATACTCTTTGCCAATTTTATCTTCAGTAATTTCTAAATAAGTTTTGCCAGTTGTAGTATCCTGGTAGATAGTAAACAAACCACTTGTTTTTTTGCATTTTTCTGTTACTTCTTTAATTGTTTTAAACTGTGGTTTGCTGTCTTTTTTTGTCGTATCCTTTGTTGCTGATTTTGTGGAATCTGTAATTGCTTTAACAGCAACAGTTGTATCGTCTTTTTTCTTCTTATCTTTTTTTGCATATACATTTAATGTCAATAAGATGGCAGCGAAGATAATAATTGAACCTTGTTGGAATAACTTCATTTTATTTTGATAATTTGTGCAAAAATAAGTGTTTTTTCAATGATTTTTTAAATAAAAAACCATCCTGATTAGTAGGATGGCTTTGTAAAATATTACAGTTGAACAATATTATCTTTCATATTGGCAGCATTGCGGTAATTTTTTATAATCTGTTTCAATTGCTTTAAACTTTGGTGTGTCATAACCGGCTTTTGCAATACTTTGCTGAATCTGGTCAACAGAAATTTTAGTTGGAACAAAAGCAAGTGTTAAAATGTGAGTTTCCTCATTCCAAACGGCATTTTTTACACCATCGGCTTTTGCTGCTTTTTCAATTCTGCTTTTACACATATCGCAGTTGCCATTTACTTTAAACGAAGTTTTAGTGAAGACATCTTTTGCAAAAGTATTAGCTGAAAACAACGTAATCATTATTGTCAACACCATTAAAATTATCTTTTTCATCATATTTTTTTTAGTAATTAATTATTTTGTTTTTTCCATTTCCATACCGCATTTAGAGCATTTGCCGGGCATGTCACCTGTAATATCTTTGTGCATAGGACAAGCATAGAGACCCATTGCTTTTTTTGCATTTGTTCCAGCAACAGAAACAGAGTCTATTACTTTGTTTGCAGTCGAAACATCCTTAGAACAACAGGCTTTTTTCTCACCCATATTGCATTTTTCACAACATTTTTTGTCTGCAGTACATTTGTCGGTACACTTTTCACAACATTTTTGATCATTTGAGCAACATGCTTTTTCTTCGCCTACTTTACATTTGTCACAGCATTTTTTTTCGGTTGTGCAACTGTCGCTGCATTTGTCACAACAAGCTGAATCTTTACAGCAACTTGCTTTTTCGCATTTTTCACCATCTTTGCATTTGTTGTTTTTACAAGCAGTGAATCCGATTAGTGTAACTATCATTACCATAATGATTGCTACGATTGATTTTGTTTTGTTCATTTTGATTATTTTAATTGTATTGTTAATTAATAAAAATTCTAAAACCACCGTACACATTTGCGCCTGTTATTGGTGCGTACACCTGATAGGTATCAAAAAGCGTGCTAAATGGTGTTCCTAAAATAGGATTTTTTTGTCTGAAATTCGTCATATTTTCTGCACCAACAAAAATTTCTGCATGTTTGAAGTATTTTAGTATCTGCGCATTAAGTATAACATAGCGTGGCGAATAGCGTTTGCCTGCATCACCTTCAAAACTATTTGGCAATCTGCGTTTTCCATTGATGCTTGTGTTTACATCAAATTGCCATTGCTGATTTGGCGTTTTATAGCTTAATGCTACTAAGCCTTTATTGAGTGTCTGCAATGGTTTTTGCAACAATACGCCATGGTAAGTAGTGCGAACGTCTTCTAAACGATAAGCAGTTTTCAAATCTAAACCTTTCAGTACTTCAAAATTAAACTCTACTAATAAACTATTTGAAAAAGATTTTCCGTTCAGGTTGGAGATAGTGGCATTGCCATCTGCATTATCAATGTCAATTACAGCTTGTTTTGTAAAATCTGTTCTAAAAAAATCAACGGAAAGATTTCCTTCACGGTTAAATAAATTAAATTTTTGTGTGAGAGAAATTCCATAATTCCAAGCCACTTCTTTAGTTGGAGTTGACTGAAATATAAGATTACGCGAACTTGCTAATAATGATTGATTTTCTGTTAAAACATTTGGCACTCTAAAGCCGCTGCCAGCAGCAATACGTAAAGTAGTTTTGTCTGTCAATGAAAATCTTGCATGTATTCTTGGATTGAATTGAAAGCCTGCGCGCGAATGATAATCGCCACGAACGCCTGAAACAATAGTAATTTTTGAATTCCATTTAAAGGTGTATTCAGCAAAAAATCCAGGCACAAAATCATTTCTGCGAAATTGTAATGAATCTAACTTTTCATCAATTTTATCATACACAAAACTTGCGCCGCCAACTAATGTATGATTGTCGTTTTTAATAGTAGTTTGATATAAAATAGTTCCTGTAAATGTGGCTTGTTTAGTATCAAATTGTTTCAAGCCATAATTAGATTTTTGCTGATGATATACACCTGAAAATTGTGTACCGATACTGCTTTCATTATCAAAAATATAACCTGTTTTGGCAAATGCTTCTACGCGTTTTGTATTAATGTTGATACCAAACAAAGGCAAGGAATCGTTGTGTTGATGATGAATAGTAGTTTGACCTGCAATACGATTTTCACTCAAAACTTTTATCATATATTGACCTTCTAATTTATCAGAACTATAATTCCAGCGATTTAGTAAATTATACTGTTTCATCAAAGGCATATCTAAGAAACCATCGTTATTCATGTCTTGTTTTAAAGGCACAAACGCACCATTTGCCATCAACATAGTTCCTAGCTTTTTATTTATTTTATGATTCAATAAAAGATTCGTTTCAATGCGACCATTTTGATTGCCAAACATGTCAAAGAATAATCTAGTGGTATCATTGAAGCTGCTTTTAAATTCAACATTCATGGAGCCAGTAATACCTTCGTAGCTATTTTTTACAGAAGGTACACCTTTAGAAATGGAGATGGATTTAATCCATGGTGCAGGAATATTATCTAATCCAAAAGTAGCCGTAACACCACGCATAAACGGAATGCCTTCCAATAAATTCTGAACGTACGTACCATTTAAACCTAAGAGTTTTATTTCTTTCGCACCTGTAACGGCGTCGCTGTAGTTGACATCAACAGATGCATTGGTTTGAAAACTTTCTGATAAGTTACAACACGCTGCTTTTTTTAATTCACCAGCTTCAATTTTTTCTGTTTTAATAGGATTGATGGAAGAAATATAATTCGTTTGTCGTTTGCCTTTTATTTTTACTTCGCTGAGTTGAATTTCAGGGTATAACTGAATTTTTATGTCAGCAATCGTATTGACTAGAATAGTGTCATTGTTATAACCTATGTAGCTAATAATAATTGAGTTTGGTAAGCTATCAATTGCATCCAAATAAGCTATTCCAAATTCATTAGTAGTAGCACCAATTATTGTATTTTGCCATTGTACATTTGCACCAAATAAAAACTCTTTCGTTTTTTTATCGGAAACGGTAATTTTTATTTTTTGTTGATGCTGGCTAAATGCATATTGACTTAAGAAGAGCATCAATAACAAGAACCATCTGTTTTGTTTTTTCATTTTTAAAATTAATAGATGAAGAATATTGTTTCGGCAACAATACAATTATCTACTAACAACGAAAAATTTGCAGTTTAATAGAAGAAGGTTGAAGAAGGGATTTTATCTTATACAGATTATCAGGTGGCGGCAAGCCAGAATAGTAATTTTCAAAAATTTGTTGGCTATAATTAAAATAAGCAACAGGATATAATTTAGGATAAGATTCTTTTTCTGAAGATTTAAGTTGCAAAAGTTTTGCTGTAAAGCCTTCGATTGGTAATTTTTTGAAAAACTGTTTATGTTCGCAACAATTATTTTTAGCAATTATTTTTTTTGCACAACAAGAAACTGCTTGTTTTTCCATTTCGCATTTTGCTTCTGTAAATAAAGAATAATCGTGCGAACGTGCGGTATTGCAAATATGCTCTGATAAAACGATACCATTGCTTGCAATAAACACAAGTAATGCCATTAGTAGTGCTGGTATGTTCGTTTTATGTTTCATTTAATATATGATATCAAATTTAAAATAAATTAATGATTATTATCAATAAAAATTGTTTATTTATAGTTAATATTTTAGAAATCAATTGTAAAATAGAAATTTACGGTTGCACATAAGTACAACCTGACTATGTATTGGAAAAATTAGTACAAGATTAATTTTAGCAGCAATGATGGATATTTAACCAGTGACTAATCTATTATTTTCTTCTTTTATAAACAAGAATCCATGCTACAACTGCAATAAAAAGGACAAGAATTAATATCCACCAATACATATGCATTCCACCAAAATGATAATTATTATGCATATCCATACTATATGATTTTTGCGTTATTCCGAATTATGTTTTATTACATTTTCATGCCTTTCATATCACACATCCCCATATCCTTCATTGATTTCATTGACTTTGGATGAGATTTCATAGACCCCATCATCATTTTACATTTTGCAGCATCCATATCACACATATCCATTGTTTTATCCATCATCATTTTACACATTGCTGTGTCTGTTTTACATTTTTCCATCATTTTACCCATCATATCCATATCCATATTGTCTTTCGGGCTATCGATGCCGCCTGTCATAGCATGTTTTACCTTCATAGAGTCCATGACTTCTGCCATGTAAGCATCATTGTTCATTAATTGTGATATTATTCTGCCACGCGTTTCTGCATTACCTGTAAGGTCGTCTGTAGATGAATTGTTAAACAAACGTCCAAATGAAAAAATTAATAATTCTATTTCCTGCTATTTTAGCGGTGTTTTTATTCACTCAGTGTAACAA
>JANNVS010000394.1:0-1730 GCA_031414515.1 Sphingobacteriales bacterium
TACAGTTGTAATTAGCCCTATTTTTTTTAACCCTTTTTTTATAAGTAAATTTATTGCATTTTCGGCAGCAAATTTGTCATCAATAATAACTTTATCGCACAGAATGTCGTTTGTAACCCTATCAAACATTACTACAGGCATGCCTTGACTAGTAGCTTCTTGTATATGGTGAAAATCTTTCTTTTGTTGTGTTTCTTTTGAAAGCGCCATAATAAAACAGTCTATACTACCATTAGCAAGCATTTCCATATTTAAAACTTCTTTATCAAAAGATTCGTTAGACAAACATACAATTACATTATAACCTTTGTCGTTCGCAAATTGCTCGATACCGCTAATTACTGTAGAATAAAAATAATGAACAATTTCTGGGATAATGATGCCAATGGTTTTTGTTTTTCGGTTTTTTAAACTTAACGCTATTAAAGTGGGCTTGTAGTTGTACAATTTTGCAAATGCTTGTACTTTATTTCTGGTATCTTCGCTAATTTCTGAACTGTTTCTTAAAGATTTAGAAACTGTAGAAATGGAAACATCTAATTCTTTTGCAATTTGTTTAAGCGTTACTTTTCTTCTCATTATTGTTTTGATAAAAATACATTCATCAATAAAGGTAGTTTTTATTTTCAGTACTCACAATTTTAACCTTAAAATTCTGCGAAATTATAAAAGTTTTCAACACGATAACGTTTTCGTAAACATAAAAACTGTAATGTGATACGACAATAAAAATTTATTTATATATTTATAAATTCGAAGTAAATTATATATTAATTAAAATTTAAATTAACTTAAACAAAATGTATGAAATCTACCTTTAAATACTTAACAATTTTACTATTTGTTTTGCCTGCCTTGATGGTTGCACAAAGCAAATTAACCGGCGTTGTTACCGATAAAGCAAACGGACAAAACATGCCTGGCGTAAATGTAGTTGTTAAAGGCACTACAAACGGAGTATCAACAGATTTTTCTGGAGCATACTCAATATCTAATGTTAAAAACGGCGATATATTAATCTACACTTTTATGGGTTTTAATCCTGTGTATATTACTTACACTGGGCAAAAAACTCAAAATGTTGCCATACAAGAAGAATCTAATAAACTAAACGAAGTAGTAGTTGTAGGTTACGGTAGCGTTAAGAAAAAAGATGCAACTGGATCTGTAGACCTTATTACTTCAAAAGAATTTAACAAAGGAGCAATTTTTTCTGTAGACCAATTATTAACTGGTAAAGCTGCAGGAGTTAGAATTACCAATAATGGTGGAGATCCAGATTCTGCCCCGAACATTCGTATACGTGGTGGTGGATCACTAGGTGCTGAAAACAGCCCATTAATTGTTGTAGATGGTGTGCCGTTAAGTAGTGAAAACGCTGCTGGTAACAAAAACGCACTATCATTAATAAATCCTAATGATATTGAATCTTTTACTATTCTTAAAGACGCTTCAGCTACTGCAATTTATGGCGCAAGAGCTTCTAATGGAGTAATTCAAATTACAACTAAGAAAGGCACGTCTGGTAAACCAGAATTTAGCTTTAGTAGTAGTGTTAGTATAGGAGAGGTTCAAAAATATATAAATGTAAAAGATGGTGAAGAGTATAAAAACTTCATACAATCTAAATTTCCTCAGTTTACCAACTTATTAGGAATAGACGATCCAACAAACACATTGACAGATAATCCATTAACTTCACAAATAGAAGGAAGAATTCTATCAAACAC
>JANNVS010000395.1:0-2433 GCA_031414515.1 Sphingobacteriales bacterium
AAAGATATGCATACTGGACAAAGGTCTATTATAGAAAAGTCTATTAAAGAATTAATGATGACCTCTCTTAAAGACAGGGGGTTTGTGGTAGAATCGGTTTTGCTAAAAAGTATAGTTCTGCCCCCAGGCCTTACAAAAGCAATTGAAGACAAGCTCGAAGCCGAACAAGACTCTCAAAGAATGCAGTTTGTATTGGACAAGGAAAGGCAGGAAGCAAAAAGATTAATTATTGAAGCTGAAGGAATTAGAGATGCTCAAAAAATTGTGGCTGAAGGCCTTACTCCACTTTTAATTCGATTTAAAGCTATTGAGGCTTTTAATAAATTATCTACTTCTCCAAATGCCAAAGTGATAATTACGAGTGCAGATCAGCCATTGATGGTAAATACAGATAAATAAAAACTTTAAAATAGTACAACAATGAAAAAAAAAGTAAAAGCAATTTTAGCAATTGCCCTAATGGCAACATTCGGAGTATATGCTCAAAACAGTAATCTAAGCTCAACGCATAATTACAAACGTTCCGACGCTCCATTCAGCAAGGAAAAAATGCAGAATCAAATAAAGATGTATGTTGCAGTAGACATAAATGATAATGTATTTGAAGCATATAGTGCTGCTAACTATAAAAAGCCAGCAGCACAAAACCCTTCACAAACACAACTAGTTTTTAAGCCCGTCAGTGTTTCTGGAGTAAATGAATTAGAAAACTTGACTTTATTGAGTAGGAACTACAAAACGGGCATAATTGCTAGTCCCAAAAGTAGATTAACTGAAGTTGTTAGGTCGATTAATGTAAACAATTCCGATAAAGAAGAAATCAAGAAATCTAAAAATTTGGTTTCAAGCGAATCAATGAAATAAGTTTAGAAATTTTCTAAAGTTAATTTACTTTAAGCTAAAAAGGGGAGAAACAATTTGAAGATTCCCCTTTCTTGTTCAACCTTAAAACAAATCAAAATTATGACAATGTTTGAATATTCAAAAATTATACTAGAGAAAGTACATTTTGAGCCTAAAATTTTTAGAAAAGAACTAAGAAAAGCACTAAGGCAGTTTTCTTCAGAAGAAAGCAAGCATCTATTAACTTGGTGTAGAGAAAAATTTAAGAAGTCAAAATTTGAAAAAAACAGCGATTTTGCTATTTAAAACTCAAAAAAGTAAAAATTAATATATCTCTTTTTTAGCATTCATTTCTTCTTTATTCCACGTTTTTTTTACTTACAAACATAGATTATTGCTATTATTTGAGTTATAAAAAGTTATATCTCTCAAATGTTGAAAAAATAAATGAGATTCAATTTAGAATAGTTGGATATAATAATTTATGCGAAAACAACAATACTAAAAATGAAAAAAACCATTCAGTTGGCATCTTTAGTAGGATTAATTCTTACTGCATCATGTAAAAATGAAACAGATACAAAAAAAATAGAACTTTCAAAAATAGATTCAGTGGGAGTACACGCAGCAGAAGTTATGAGCATAACAGAGCAAGAAGTAAATGACGCCCAACAAGCGTGATGTGATGCTATTGTAAAAATAGGAAAAATACATTCTGAAGGTGGAGAGGCAAAAACTTTTGCTTTGCAAGTACTTACCAATGCCTATAATTACGATGAGGGAAAAGTGCTTTTTAAAGCCACTTTAGCTATGGGAACAATACTTTAGAAATACCAAAGAAGCTGCTTTAGCTTATTTTTTCGGTGGGAATCCAAATTTTCCGGAAGATAAAGGTTTTGTACTTACTCCCTGGTTAAAAGCTCGTTATGAAAATGCTGGCGAAGGCAATAATGGTATTCAAATATATGGAGACTTTGCAATCACAATGGGAAACGTATGGGTGACAGATAAGAATGGGAAAGAAGTAATGGTAGATAAAACTTTTGTTTTCAAGAAAGGAAAAGATGGAAAACTTAAATTAATAGTACATAAATCAGCATTACCCTATTCCCCAAAATAATTTTGAATTTTTTTTAAATACTATTTGTAAAGAATTGAAAAAATAAGATAGATGTAATTAAATAATAAAATGAAAACGACTAATTGGGTAGTATTATTTTTTCTTTTTACTTGTGGCTCAGCTAAAGCACAAATAGAAGTGTCGACTTCCGATGAGAAGGAATATACAAATATGGAATTGGCTTTAAAAGAACCAGAAAAGGTCAAGAGGTTAAATTTAAGTCAGCAACATTTTGAAAATTTCCCTGCTGGAATTAATAAATTCAAAAACCTGAGGTATTTGAGCTTCAGAGATGATCATCTTAAATTAATACCTGAAGAAATTTTTAGCCTCAAGAAATTAGAAGTTTTAGATTTGGGAGGAAATGATTTCAAAGTTTTGCCTCAAAATTTTTCTAAACTGGAAAACCTTCAAGAGCTCTTTTTAGATAATGAGTCAAATATGGCTTTAGATGAAAATTTAAAAATATT
>JANNVS010000396.1:0-1889 GCA_031414515.1 Sphingobacteriales bacterium
CCAGCAATTTCGGATCCTGGTTTTCTACTGGTAAGAGAATGTTTGAAAGAAGGAATTGAAGTAGAGTGTTTGCCTGGTGCAACTGCATTTGTACCAGCCTTAGTAAACTCAGGTTTTCCTACAGATAGATTTATTTTTGAAGGATTTTTACCAAATCAAAAAGGAAGACAAAAAAGATTGCAGGCTTTATTAGAAGAAACAAGAACAATCGTATTTTATGAATCACCTTATCGTGTTATAAAGCTTTTTAATGAATTAAAAGAATACTTTGGCGAAGAACGAAAAGTTTCTATTAGCAGAGAATTAACTAAAAAATTTGAAGAGAATTTTCACGGAAATGTAGCAGAAGCAATTATTCATTTCACTAAAAAAGAACCCAAAGGTGAGTTTGTTGTAGTGGTAGAAGGAAAAAGCATAGATGCAACAGTAGCAAAGACTAACAAAGAAAAATATGCAAAATAAACAATGACTAATTTACTCGATATACAAGATCAAACCATATTAGCTGTTGAAAAGGCAGCATTATTTATTCAAAATGAAATAGGAAAAATTCACCAGCACGATATTGAAACAAAAGCACTAAATAGTTTAGTGACTTATGTAGATAAAGAAGCTGAAAAAATATTGGTTACTGAGCTACAAAAAATTATTGCAGATGCATCTTTTTTAACAGAAGAAAATACCATAGAACAAACGCAAGGCGAGTGGCAATGGATAGTAGATCCATTAGATGGCACCACAAATTTTATTCATCAGGTGCCTGTGTTTGGTATTTCTGTTGGCTTAAAACACCATGATGAAATAGTTGTTGGTGTTGTTTATGAACTCAATAGAAATGAATTGTTTTATGCATCAAAAAATAATGGTGCTTTTTTAAATGGAAATAAAATTTCGGTTTCGCAAACTACAAAATTATCGGATAGTTTAATTGCAACAGGTTTTCCATACTACGATTTTGATTTGTTAGATAATTATCTTTCTATTTTAAAATACTTAATGACCAACATACGTGGTATTCGCCGCTTAGGTTCTGCATCTATTGATTTGTGTTTCACAGCTTGCGGTAGATTCGACGCTTTCTTTGAATATTCATTGTCACCTTGGGACGTTGCTGCAGGTGCACTAATTTTACAAGAAGCAGGTGGAAAAATTTATTATTTTAAAGGTGGAAATAATTGGCTGCACGGCAAACAGATTTTCTGCAGCAATCCATACATTTCAGAAGAAATTCTAAACTTGATTAAAGAGAAGTTTAATAACTAATTCACATTTTCTTTCAGCGTTAAATCCAATAATCTTTAAATCCAAAAAATCCCAATTCAGACAACATAAAAAAGCTGCCCTAAAGACAGCCAATTATTAATAACTATGAAAAAAAATTATTGAGCGAAACTATTTCTTGGTCCACCAGAAGCAAACGTAGCTAATACTCTTGATTTTTGACCTGTAGAAAACATATACATACAAGCATCATCCGTATAATCCATGTAGTTCATCCACATTTCTATTGGTGCGCCAGTGCAAGTAGATTTATGACCAGCAGCAGGACAACCATAATTGGCTGTGTTGTGAGTTGGTGTATCAGTTACTAAATCAGAACCGCAAGTAGCGTCGCCCCAAATATGACGTAAATTTAACCAGTGACCAACTTCATGTGTTGCTGTTCTGCCTTTATTAAATGGTGCAACAGCAGTTCCTGTTCTTCCAAATCCTGTGTTTAAAATTACAACACCATCAGTAGATGAAGGACCGCCAGGAAATTGAGCATATCCTAAAATTCCACCACTCATAGTACAAACCCACATGTTTAGTTTAGTAGTTGGTGAAGTTGGACTAATACCACCTTTTGATGTGCTTTTCATTGCATCATTAGTTCTCCAAGACGTTTT
>JANNVS010000397.1:0-5425 GCA_031414515.1 Sphingobacteriales bacterium
TGGCAGTTGATTTAATATCTAAATCTCTATTGTCTGATACTGTTTGATTGGATGTTTCGTCTTTCATAATTTGGTATTTTATTCAAATTTAATAAATAAAATTATAGTTGACTTATTTATTCCCAACACTACTGCCAGCAATATAACCCGTTGTCCATGCAGCTTGAAAATTAAACCCACCAGTTACTGCATCTATATCTAATACTTCACCTGCAAAATATAAATTTTGAATCAGTTTGCTTTCCATTGTTTTAAAATCTACTTCATTCAAAGCAACACCACCGGCAGTAACAAATTCTTCTTTATTAGTATTTTTAGAATGTACTTTTAATATAGATTGTGTTAGTATTTGTGCAATATTTTGTATTTCATTTTTAGATAAATCGGCAACTAATTTATCTTCCTTTATGCCATTCTCAGTTAATATTTTCATCCAAAATCTAGATGGAATATCAAAAGGAGTAAAGTTGCTGAGTTGCTTTTTAGCATGTCTTTCTTTTTCATTTTTTAATTGTTCAATGGCTTCAATTGTAGATTTATTTATCCAATTCACAACTAAATCAAATTGATATTTTTTATCAAATAAAACTTTAGCACCAAAAGCAGATAGCTTTAAAATGGCTGGACCAGATAGTCCGGTATGTGTTATTAATATACTGCCATCTGTAACTATTTTTGTGTCTTTTATTGTGCATCTAACATTGTTCATCGAGATTCCTTCTAATCCATGTATCAAATTATTTTTTATGTTAAATGTGAAGAGTGATGGAACAGGTGATATAATTTCATGTTCTAGATTTTTTAAAATTTGCCAAATCGTATTATTGCTGCCTGATGCAATTAATAAATAATCTACTAGTATTTTTCCATCATTATAAAAAACAGAAAAATGTTTGTCCACTTCAAAACGCATCACTTTTGCTTGTTTGATGACTTGAATATTATGCAATTTAGTTTGCTCTATCAAACAATCAATTATATTTTGAGAATTATCAGAAATAGGAAATATTCTGCCATCTGTTTCCGTTTTTAGTTTCACATTTCTGTTTTCAAACCAATCTATCGTATGCTCACAATTAAACTTATAGAATGGACTTAATAATTCTTTATTTCCACGTGGATAAAATTTTACCAATTCTTTCACATCAAAACAAGCATGCGTTACATTGCATCTTCCACCACCAGAAATCTTTACTTTTCCTAAAACTTCTACACCTTGCTCTAAAATAATCACAGATAAATCAGGATTCATTTCAGCTGCTGTTATGGCTGCAAAAAAACCAGCTGCGCCACCACCAATTACAACTAACGTTTTTTTTTCTGCCATCTTTGACGAAGATAAATATTTCCGCTTAACTTTGTTTTTTTATTGCACTTTTACGTTTTTTATAAAACATAAAAAACAGCTTAATCTATTAAAATAATAGTAGATTTAATTATTAATATAAATGATTTATAATATTAAAAATATACTATAAGCAATTCTTTAAATAACAAACTATGAATTCTTCTATAAAGATTGCTCTAAATTTAACTTGGGCTATCGTTTTGTTTTATTGGATATGGAGTTCAAAGAATAATAAAAAAAGTATTCAAACAGAATCGTTTCTAAAACGTTTTTATCTTTATTGGATTCCACAAATTATTGCTGTAATATTATTAGGTCCAGGCGATTGGTTTGGTCATATGCTTATCCGTGAAAACTTTATAGAACACACTAATATGGTTGGAATGATTGGACTTATTATTTGCATTTCTGGTGCTTTACTTACTTGCTGGTCACGTTATTTATTAGGACCGAACTGGAGTGCAACGGTTCAACTTAAAGAAAATCATGAATTAATAAAAAGTGGACCTTACAGTTATGTAAGACATCCAATTTATACAGGTTTTTTGTTATTATTTATTGGAAATACTTTGATAGTTGGAGATTATCGAGGAATAATTGCCATAGCAATTGTATTTATTTCTTTTTTACGAAAGCTTAAATTAGAAGAAAAATGGTTAAAAATACATTTTGGAGAAAATTATGTGAACTATATGAAAGACACAAAAGCAATAATTCCATGGATTTTATAACGAATTTATTATTTTTAGTAAAATTTAATTAATTGAAAAAAATAATTTTTGTTTATATTTTTATTTAACTTTTTTCATTTTAATTAAACAAAAATATTTTTACCTCTTTATTTTACTATGCATGCATTGAAAAATAAATAAATTCTTTATATTCGACATACTAATTATACAAGATATGAAAAACAAAATTCTTTACATTTTTAGTATCCTTCTAATATTTGGATGCAAAACAGAAAATATCATACAATTTTCACATCCATTTCAAAGTGTTGAAAGTATTAATCAATCAGATAATTGGTATGATATACCTGGAATGATTTGTAGAGACGGCTCACCAACTGGTATTGGATATCGTGTTGGGAACCCCAAAAAACTAGCAATTTACATAAATGGTGGTGGAGCATGTTTTAATGAACCAACTTGTGCAGGAAATCCTAAATCGTTTAATAGTACAGATATGCAAGATCTCCTTACAGAGAACGGAAGTAAAGGTATTTTCGATGCTAATAATTCTAAAAATCCATTGAAAGATTTTTCTTTTGTTTTTGTTCCATATTGTACTGGTGATGTTCATAGTGGCACAAAAGATGTTGGCTTTGCATTAGGTGTAGCAGATACACAAAGGTATGTAGGGTCTAAAAATTTTATAAAGACTATGGATTTTATCCAACCATATTTTGATAATAAAAAAGTAGAAGAAGTGGTACTTTTTGGATTGAGTGCAGGTGGATTTGGAGTGTATTTGAATTTTTTAGAAGTTTTTAAGAGATTCCCAAATGCAAAAATTACGATTATTAATGATTCCGGACCAGTATTTTACGATGATCAGGCTTTTCCAATTTGTTTACAAGTAGGTTTTTCGGCAGTATTTGGGTTGCCTGTACCAGACGACTTGGTAGAATGTTGTGGAACACCAGAAATTGGCTTGAGTAATGTATATGAATATTCCAGTAAATACTATCCAAATGCAAATTACGGTTTCATGTCTTCTTATTCAGATGCAACTTCCAGGTTTTTCTTAAGCTTTGGTTATAATGGTTGTACTGGTGCACCTGGAAATCAGCTTCCTGAAGCTGAATTTAAAAATGCTTTGATTAATCTTCGCGAAGATATTATAAAACCAAAAAGTACATGGTCTACTTATTTTATAAACGGCGATTCACATACACTATTAAGATTCGATGATATTTTTTACAATCGAAACATTGGCGGTATGTATTTATACGAATGGGTAGATAAGCTAATGAAAGGCGAACGTATGCATATTACTGAGTAATAGCACTCTAAAAATTGGTGATAATATCTAAACTAATTCAAGCATCTATTTCTAGGTTACAAAAAAAAGTGTTGTTGAATTATAATTCAATATTACTATAATATTATAAGCATATATTCTTTTACACGTTAGTTATTCGTTATCTAGAAGAACAAAATAGCTTTATCCTATTTATTATAATAGTTGTGAAAGTGTTTTTGTGCTTTTTTCTTATCTTTCGTCATAATTTTAATTTATGCAGAATAGTTTTTCAGATAAATACGGTTCATGGGCAATCATCACAGGTGCATCCAGTGGAATAGGTGTGGAGTTTGCACATCAGATTGCTGCAAATGGTTTAAATGTGGTGCTGGTGGCTCGTAGAAAGGAATTGTTGGATAACCTCGCCACTTTGTTAGTGGAGAAATATCAAATAGAATGTAAAACGGTAGAAGTAGATTTAAGTAAAGATGGATTCCAGTTTGATATATTAGAAGCAACTAATGGTTTAGAAATTGGATTACTTGTAAATAATGCAGGCATGAATTGCGAAGGTAACTTTTATCGTGGCAGCCTTGACCGTAATTTACAAATGCTACAATTAAATACAAAAGCACCCTTTATTTTAGCTTATGAATTTGGCAAACAATTTATCAATAGAGGAAAAGGTGGTATTATATTTACATCCAGTATTAGTGCTTTTAATGCAAATCCTTTCTTGTCACATTATGCTGCTACTAAAGCCTATATTTTATCTTTGGCAGAAAGTATGAATTATGAGTTTAAAGATAAAAATGTAGATGTAATTGCCGTTTGTCCTGGTATGACAAAATCAGAAATGACTAAAGGCTTAAAAGAAGGACCGATGCTAATGGAAGCCTCGCCTGTAGTAAAAATAACACTAGATAATTTAGGCAAAAGAGCATACGTAGTGCCTGGATTTATAAATAAAGCACAAGTATTTCTTAGTAGCAGAATTTTGAATAGAAATGGTGCGAGAAATTTATCAGGTGCAATTCTAAAAAAAATGTTGCCTGCTACAAATAAAAAGAAAAAATAATGATAGTTAATTTTGTTTTAAAAACTAGCTTTAAAATATGATAACATATTTAATTATTGCGATAACCGTTATATCAAGTTTATTAGCTTTTGGAAATCAAATGCTGATGTCTAACTGTATTTTTAATCCATATGTAATTGATAAAAAAAAACAATATTATCGATTTATTACATCAGGATTTATTCATGCAGATTTGATGCATTTGTTTTTTAATATGTATGCATTATACTTATTTGGTTCCAATGTAGAACTTGCATTTAAAGAGATCTTTAATGATTCTGGTACCACTTTATATATTAGTTTATATTTTTCTGCACTCATTATGAGTGCTAGCTTTTCTTATTTTAAACATAAAGAAAATCCACAATATAATGCACTTGGTGCTTCAGGCGCAGTATCTGCAATTTTGTTTGTAAGTATAATTCTTTATCCAACTCAGGAATTGATGATTTTTCCGATTCCATTTTTTATACCATCATATATCTTAGGACCACTTTACTTATTATATTCATATTATATGGGAAGAAAAGGATTAGATAATATAGGTCATGACGCACATTTTTTTGGTGCTTTATGGGGTGTTCTTTTTATTGCACTGTTATGGCGAGATGCAATTCGTCATTTTTTACAACAATTGCCATTTCTTAATTAGTAAATAATCATAGAAAAATGATAATTGATTTACGAAGTGATACCGTTACTAAACCATGTTCAGCTATGCTACAGTCTATGTTTGCAGCAAATATAGGAGATGATGTATTTGGTGAAGATGCTACGGTAAACTTATTAGAAGAAAAAATGGCTTCCATGTTTAATCACCAAGCAGCCTTATTTTGTGCAAGCGGCACGATGGCAAATCAGATTGCAGTGAAAGCACACACGCAACCAATGGATGAAATCATTTTGGATAAAACTGCACATATTTATTATTATGAAACAGCTGGATATGCAGCAAATTCAGGTGTTTCAGTAAAATTAGTAGACGGTGATAGAGGAAGAATAACAGCAAAACAGGTATTGGAAAATATTCA
>JANNVS010000398.1:0-2035 GCA_031414515.1 Sphingobacteriales bacterium
TTCGCCTTATGGAGCTTGTCCGCAATGCAAAGGATTAGGAGCAGTTAAAGAGCCGGATTTATTAAAAATTATTCCAGACAAAACAAGAAATATTATTGACGGCGGAATTGTACCATTGGGTGAATACAAAGACAATTACACCTTCAAACTCATCAAACAAATTCTTGTAGCATTCAAAGAAAACATCAATCAGCCAATTGAAAAAATATCAAAAATGGCAATGGATTTCATTTTGTACGGTAACGAAGAAAAAGTAGATGTAAATCTGGATTTCGATGAGAAAAATAAATCCTATTCCATAAAATTTGACGGTGTAGTTAATCAGATAAAAAAATCTCTGGAAGATACTTCTTCTGATGCATTGCGCAATTGGGCAGAAAATTATGTAAGCGAAATACATTGCAATGCTTGCAATGGCACGCGATTGAAAAAAGAATCGTTGTGGTTTAAATTAGATTCTAAAAATATTGCAGAAATCGCACAACTCGATTTGAACGAATTGGAAATTTGGGTCAATCAACTCGACAAAAAATTATCTAAAAATCAAAACATTATTGCGAAAGATATTATCAAAGAATTGCAAGACAGAATTGGTTTTTTATTAAATGTCGGATTGAATTATTTGAATCTGAATCGACCCACAGGCTCTCTCTCAGGCGGCGAATCGCAACGCATTCGTTTGGCTACGCAAATTGGTTCGCAACTTATGGGTATCACTTATATTTTAGATGAACCAAGCATTGGTTTACATCAACGCGACAACCAGCGTTTGATAAAAGCACTGCGAAATTTAAGTAATATAGGCAACACTGTAATTGTGGTAGAACACGATAAAGATATCATGCTGGCATCAGATTATATTTTAGACCTTGGACCAAAAGCAGGCGCACACGGTGGCGAAATTGTGGCACAAGGCACACCAAAAGAATTTCTGAAATTAAATACCACAACATCAAAATATTTAGCGAATAAAATATCTATTGAAATTCCGAAAAGTCGCAGAAAAGGAAATGGAAAATTTCTGAAACTGAAAGGTGCAACTGGACACAATTTAAAAAATGTAAATTTAGAAATTCCACTAGGTACATTCACTTGTATTTCTGGAGTTTCTGGTTCTGGAAAATCTACTTTGATAAACGAGACTTTGTATCCGATTTTAAATCAGCATATTTATCGTTCGCCATTTAATCCGATGCCGTACAAAAGCATTGATGGTTTGGAAAATGTAGATAAAGTAATTGAAATTGATCAATCGCCAATTGGACGCACACCACGAAGCAATCCGGCAACCTATGTAAAAATGTTTGACGCTATCCGAAATTTATACGCGAATATTCCTGAAGCAAAAATTCGTGGTTATAAAGTTGGCAGATTTTCGTTTAATGTAATTGGCGGTCGCTGCGAAGAATGTCAAGGTGGTGGAATGAAATTAATTGAGATGAATTTTTTGCCTGATGTATATGTAGAATGTACTAAATGCTTAGGCAGAAGATATAATAGAGAAACACTTGATATAAAATACAAAGGAAAATCTATTTACGATGTATTAAATATGTCGATTGAAGAAGCCTTACATTTCTTTGAGCATATTCCATCTATTTACAACAAAGTAAAAACGCTTAATGATGTTGGCTTAGGTTATGTGCGTCTCGGACAAGCTGCAACTACATTAAGTGGTGGCGAAGCGCAACGCGTAAAACTATCGGAAGAATTGAGCAAACGCGATACTGGAAAAACGATTTATATTTTAGATGAACCTACTACAGGTTTGCATTTTGAAGACATACGTGTGTTGTTAGATGTGCTGCAAAAACTGGTAGATAAAGGTAATACCGTTGTGGTGATTGAACATAATTTAGATGTGATAAAAGTAGCCGATTATATTGTTGATTTAGGACCAGAAGGTGGACGTGGTGGTGGTGAAATTATTGCAACAGGAACACCTGAAGAAGTTGCTAAAAACAAGAAGAGCATTACTGGCGAGTTTTTAAAATTGGAGTTGAAATAGCGAATCTTGGTGCCCCCAAAATAGTGG
>JANNVS010000399.1:0-2425 GCA_031414515.1 Sphingobacteriales bacterium
CCGAGCATTTTGGGTTTGATTTTGAAGCCATAGAAAAAGTAGCAAAACAAAACATTAAACTACAAAAACGCGGAAAACCAATTAAAGGTGGCAGTACAATTAGTCAACAGTGCGCAAAAAATGTATTTTTATTTCCAAAACGCAGTTATATACGCAAAGCGTTTGAAGTTTATTTTACTTTTTTGATTGAAATTTTTTGGAGTAAAAAACGTATTATGGAAGTTTACTTAAATGTGATTGAAATGGGTGATGGTATTTACGGAGCGCAAGCTGCTTCCAGAACCTATTTTAAGAAAGATGCTAATAATATTTCTGCATCAGAATCAGCATTAATTGCAGCTGTTTTACCAAACCCAAGAAAATGGAATGCAGGCAAACCAACAGGCTTCATTAATAAACGCAAAAACTGGATTTTACGACAAATGGGTCACTTACGAGGCACTGTTCAGTTGTAGATATTATTCTCTTTGTGTTGACTTAATTATCTTTAATTTTGGAATCTAATTAAATAGTTATGAATAAAGAATACGCTATTGTAACTGGTGCCAGTAGCGGCATCGGTACTGATTTTGCTACACAATTAGCAAAAAAAGGATACCATTTAATCTTAGTAGCACGACGAACAGAAAGATTAGAAAGTTTGAAACAAGAAATTTTAAAAACTGAGCAGTTAGATATTCATGTAGTCTCTTTAGATTTAAGTATGCCTGATTCATCGAATAAATTACTACAATACACACAACAAAACAATTTGAAAGTTAGTGTTTTAATCAATAATGCAGGTTTTGGAACTTCAGGCAAATTTTTAGTTACACCAATTGAAAAAACAATAGAAATGTTACAACTGAATATAGTAACATTAACAACACTAACTTATTTATTCGGTAAAGAAATGATGAAAAATAAAAATGGTTATATTTTACAAGTTTCTTCTGTAGGTGCATTCCAGCCATCGCCTTATTTTGCTGCATATTCAGCTACAAAAGCTTACGTGATGTTATTTAGTGAAGCACTTGATTTTGAATTAAAAAATAGTGGTGTTTCTGTAACTACATTATATCCAGGTGCAACTAAAACAGAATTCTTTGATGTTGCAAAAGTTAAAATAAATTCATTTGTAGCACGAACATTAAAAACACCAAATGAAGTAGCCAACATTGCCTTAATTGCTATGTTTAAAAGAAAACGTTCGATTGTTCCTGGATTGTTAAATAAGCTTACTACTTTCTTTGCACAATTAGCACCTCGAAAAATGACTACTTGGAGTGCCGCAAATATTATGAAATAATATACCTGCAATAATAACTACTTTAAATTTTTGAATCTTCTTTGTGGAATTCACCAAATTCAATTTCAGACTCTAACCTTAACATAAAAAAAATACTCT
Organism: Sphingobacteriales bacterium; assembly: GCA_031414515.1. Taxonomy (GTDB): domain Bacteria; phylum Bacteroidota; class Bacteroidia; order Chitinophagales; family JADIYW01; genus JADJSS01. Next base: position 1,388 of record JANNVS010000399.1, read on the forward strand.
TGTTTAGAACAAATCTAAATTAACGTTGTTTTATTCCTAAATACAAAGTAAATTTGTACTAAATTTTAGGTAGTTGAACCAACTTAACATGTCAGAAACACAAGATGAAATATTAGAAGAAGTTGTAAATGCTGATTATAAATACGGTTTTATAACAGATATTGAAACTGAAGATGCACCAATTGGCTTAACAGAAGATACCGTTCGATTTATTTCTGCTAAGAAAGAAGAACCAGAATGGATGTTAGAATGGCGTTTGAAAGCGTTTCGCGACTGGCAGAAAATGCGAGAACCAAACTGGGCAAATGTGCATTTTCCAAAAGTAGATTTTCAAAATATCATTTATTATTCAGCGCCAAAGCAAAAAGTTACACTTAATTCTTTGGATGAAGTAGATCCAGAATTACTAAAAACATTTGCAAAGCTTGGTATTTCTTTAGATGAGCAAAAACGTTTGTCAAATGTGGCTATAGATATAGTGTTTGATAGTGTTTCCGTTAAAACTACATTTCAGGAAACTTTGAAAGAAAAAGGAATTATTTTCTGTTCAATGAGTGATGCCATCAAAGAGCATCCTGAATTGGTGAAGAAATACATAGGTTCTGTGGTGCCTAAAAATGATAATTTCTATGCAGCCTTAAACTGCGCTGTTTTCAGCGATGGTTCTTTTTGCTATATACCAAAAGGCGTTCGTTGTCCAATGGAATTAAGTACGTATTTTAGAATTAACTCTGCAGGTTCAGGACAATTTGAACGTACACTTTTAATTGCAGATGAAGGCTCTTATGTGTCTTATTTAGAAGGTTGTACTGCACCACAACGAGATGAAAATCAACTACATGCTGCGGTTGTTGAATTAATTGCTTTAGATAATGCAGAAATCAAATATTCAACCGTACAAAACTGGTATCCAGGAAATGCAGAAGGAAAAGGTGGTATATATAACTTCGTTACTAAACGTGGAATTTGCAAAGGAAATAATAGTAAAATTTCGTGGACGCAGGTAGAAACGGGTTCAGCCATTACCTGGAAATATCC
>JANNVS010000400.1:0-6230 GCA_031414515.1 Sphingobacteriales bacterium
AATATAAAATTCTGGTCGCGCATAAGAATTAATTAAACATAATACTGTAAATACTAAACATTTATAAATATTGTTTTTCAGAAATGAAATTATAATTAAAGCAATTAGGCACAACACTATACAAAAATGAGAAATGCGAGGCCAGACAGTAATATTCAAATCACTTACTAATACAGTGAACGAAATAAACAATGCTAAAACAGGATGTACTGATATGCGTAATAAAAAAACATATAGCAAAACACCAATTAATACAGAAGTGATTTGAAAATTTAAATAATAAAGCTGAATTGTATCTGTTGTTATAAATGATAAGCATCTATACCATATTTGATACAACGGACCCCAATTTCGATTCATGGTTTCAAATAAATCCAAACCAAAACGCAAATATGCTGCTTCGTCTGCAAACTGCACATCCATTATACCTTGCAAACCTATATATAGTTTTATACTACAACAAAAAAGTAGCACAACACCAAAAAAATATTGCCAACCTGGTATTACAGAAGTTGTCTCTACTCGATTACGGAATATTGTTTGTGCAAGTGAAGAAATTCTTTTTAGCATCTAATCTTCTTTTATCAGCAGATACCCTTTGCATTCATTTGCAAATGCTACTTTCTTAAAATGATAAATTTCAGGATGTGCAATTAGGTTCATCCAAGTTGTATCTTTTTTTAATCTGGTCTCTTCCATTAGTTGTTCATTCATTAGAATAATATTTATCTTTCTATCTTCCATAATATCTTTAAACTTTACATTCATTGGCATTTGCTTCAGCATGTATTCTGTATTGAATTGCTCAAATTTTTCAGACTCGTTAAGCATTAAATGCACATTAAGAATATTGCTAAAAATAGTGTGTTTTCCTTTCCACTCTTGCAAATTCATGTGCAAAATAAATTTTTGTGTACATAAATTTTTAATATCAGGAATACTTTGAATCGTATTAAATTTGGTTGCATTTGGTGTCAGTAATAATAAAATAACAGCCAATGGAAACACAAAAAGTTTATTAATTTTAAGATTTTCTAAAAAAGAAGAAAGTAGAAATCCTAATAATAATGCAACCCAAATTACTTGCATCATCATATAATGTTGTCTCGGAAAAATAATCACACATATACCAATGCTCGGAATACTAAAGGCAAATGCTAATAATAAAGTTGTTTTATTTTCTTTTATTTTATTTAAAAAGGAGCTCCGGATTTTCTTATTTAAGAGTGTAGCAATAATAAAAATGATTAATAATGCTATCATCCATTGTTTCTTTTTCATACCAGGAATAAGATATAAAGGAGAAATAAAATTTAATACAAATAGTGAAAACGAAACGATATACATTTTTATTGTAAATAAAAAGTGTGGAATACAAAGTGAAAAATGCTTTAGTAAAATATCAGGAACAGTTTTGCAATCGCCGAATAATGGTCGAGTAAAATCAATCCACTCAATAATTGCATTCATACTGCTATGTGTTCTCATTCTAAATGCAATTGTATAATGCTGACAAAACGCAATGTAAGTTCTATTGATTCCTGAATAAGTATCTGCAGGTTTTCCATAGACAAAATACAAAATAAAAACAGTTGCAAAAAGCAAGAGCAGTAATGGTATTTTTATTTTTATGTTTTTATAATCTCGAATTGCCATTATAATTGTAATTATGGTTGCTGTTTTTGCAACAATCAATAATTCAGGCCTAGCAAAAGCACTAATAAATGTGATGGTGCAGAAGATAATTACTTTTGTAACAGTATCTGTTATATTTCTGATAAGTATAAAATAAAGCAAAAATAAGATAAGTACGAAGTTGGATATTCTAGGCCAGGCATTCATGTTCACATCAGAAAATAAATAGCAAAATGCCATCAAGAATGCAACTACTAAATGTACATTGTAGCGAACTAAAAAAATAAATAATAAAACACCAACACCTATGGCTCCAATTTTATAATTGATATAATAAAGTGCTACTGGATCTGAATTAAATATTGACAGAAATTTATACCATAAATTATATGTTGGACCCCAATTTTTTGCAACAGTATCAAATAAATTTAAACCATTACGCAAATATTCAGCCTCATCTGCTAATAAAACATCTAAATGACTTTGCAAGCCTACAGACCATTTCCAACCTGCAATACATAATACTATAATGCAGCAAAAAAGAAGTAAATAATATATTCTATTACTATTGAGCATAAAATTATTTAGGAATCTTAGGTTGATAGAGTTTTAGAATATATCGATCTTTCCATTCTAAAATTGGTTTTTCAAATTTATTATAAGTTAATTTTGAAAAATAATATAGTAAAACTAAGTAAAACATTAATCCTGCAAATTCAGAAATAAAGACAGGTAATTTTCTTTGCAATATTTTTGCCAATATCAAACCAAATGGCAGAAATAAAAACTGAAATATGTATAAGTTGTAGGTAAGTACGCCAAGTTTAACCAAAAGTTTATTGGTAAATATAGTAATCTTATCAGGATATGCTATAACAGCGCCAAATAATGCTATACAAAAAGAATTTGCCAACGTATCAAGGTAGGCATAGCCATAATTTAAATAGTAATACTTATCTTCTCTTAACGCTTCATGAAATGAAATGTGTTTATCTATAGATGTAAGGTAACTTGTATATATCATTAAAAAAATGAGCAAGCAACCCAAAAATAGAGTAAGGTATATCCAAATTTTATTTCGATCTACTTTAATTAAAGCCAATAAAATTCCATAAAAAAAAGTGTCTATCTGAAATAATGCATTGCGTGATAAAATCAATGTAATTAACTCATGGTCATTCGTCTGCTGATTCATGTGCAAGTAACCAATAATTCTAACCACAGGAATTGCAACTAACATAAAAATTCCAATTGGCTTCAGGTATTTCTTAGGCGTAAAAAATAAGAAGAAAAAGAAAACAACATAAAACTGTTCTTCAAAACTCATAGACCATAAATGTGGCGTATATATAGTATGAATAGTCATTTTTTTATCAATAATATATTGTAAACTTTCACGATAATTATACGTGAACGTAAGCAACATAATTCCGAATTGTTTGAGTTCTGTAAGTAATCCAAAATCTGTTTTAAATACTTTGACAAGTGTTAAATAAAGTGGCACCAACAGTAGTAAATAAAAAAAGTATAATGGAAATGTACGAACAAATCTTTTAAAGCAATAAACCTTTAAACATTGCCACATCGATGTGGTGCGTTCCATGTCTTTTAGCAGAGTTTTTGTAATAAAAAATGCAGACATGATAAAAAAACTATGCAAACCAAAATACGCAATATATGCAGGCATATTGTAAGTGGTAAAACGATAGTGTAATATCAAAATTAATAAACAACAAAAACCGCGAATACCATCAAATGATTTAAAATAGGTTATGCTTTTAGTTGGCGTTGTTACTTCTTGAGACATTAATCATTTTTTAAATTTAGTTAAATATTTGTCTTTTTTCTTCAAAAAATAAGTTTCCATCGTATTATAGCTAAAACTAGAAAGCAACAACAATCCTGAGATAGATAAAAACATGGTTATTACTTCTGAAGGAAAACGACCAATTTTTAGTGTCGTAAAGAAAAATGGGAAAATAAATAAAAAAACAGGAATTAGAAAAATGTATTGATACACATACGAACTGTATGTAATTCTGCTTCCAATGTCTACGATAAATTTATTTCTGAAAAGACTAAATCGATTTTCACCTTTAAAGCAAATATAAAAAAAACTTATACACAGCAAATTCACCAAACAATCAATATAAATATATTGTCCATTTCTGGTCATAAAATCATAACTGGTAATAATATGCATAAAACTTTCTCCAGTTTGAAGGTGCAGCATCCATCCATTGACTGGTATCGTTAAAATAAAAATAGTAAGTAAAAAATAAAATATACGATTCATGGTTTTGTCGCTCCAACTAATATCAAACAAAGCGAGAAAAGTACCATAAAAAAAGGCATCGTATTGAAAAATAGTACAACGATATAAAATAAAAGAGCGATGCATATTGTCATCCGTCAAAGTTCCTAGCCAGTTAAATCCTATAATACGTATGATTGGAAAAATGACAATCATTGCAATCGTCAATCGTTTTATGTTTTTGATGCTCATAAAATAAATCATGAACGGAACAATGATATAAAACTGCTCTTCAATTGACAAAGACCACAAGTGCGGAAATGCATAGGATTTGGCATAAATATGACCTGAAAATAAACAATACAAATCCTTGAAATTATAGGTGAATGACACTAGCATCCATCCAAAGTATTTCAATTCATAAACAATACCAAGCAAAGATTTATAAGTTGTATAATAAGTAAGTACTCCAATAAGAATAGTAAATAATAGATATGCAAAATAAACTGGAAAAATTCGCAGCGATCTCTTAAGATAAAATTTTTGGAAAAAAGTTTTAAAACTATCTGAGCGTTGTTTATCAATCATCAACGTTCTTGTTATTAAAAAAGAAGACATAATAAAAAAACTATGCATTGTAAAATAACCAATATTAGATGGAATGGTTAGGTACGTAAAATGATGATGAATAATCAAAATGGTAAAACAAAACGAACCTCTGAAGCCGTCGAATTGCGGCAGATAAACATTCTTTAATCTATAATCATTTGAAGCCATTAGGTGCAATTTCGACCGATACGAATATAGTATAAATTTTCTTTTTTGTGGTAACACTACAATTCAACAATATTCATTAGGTTTTAGTAATATCATTTAACATGTATATAGCATAAAAAACTAGAGATAAGATACGAATTCTTATATCTTTGCGACTGTTTATGCCAAAAGCAATCGTCACCGGAGCTGCAGGTCACATCGGATATCATGTGACAAAAGTACTATTGTCTAAAAATTACGATGTGCATTTGTTAGTTCGTAGTATAAACACAAATATTATTGAATTAGAAGAGTTAGGTGCAAAAGTATATCCGTGTAATTTATTCGAAGTAGAAACATATGCACCAATTATAAAAGATGCAGATGTCTTATTTCATTTGGCAGCAGAAAATACAACTTCAATGTCAAACGCATCGCGCGTATTGGAAAACACAGACAAACTCACACAAATTGTATTAAATTCTTGCCATGAGAATGCTGTTAAAACAGTTATTTATACAAGCTCAGTAGTCGTAATCGGCAGAAGTCCAAATCCTGAGAAATTACTAACAGAAAATGATGTTAATCCGTTTCCTGAAAGTCCGTATGTATTAGGAAAAATGCAGGCAGAAAAATTTGTAGCAAATTTTATTCAACAACATAACTACGATATTCGTCGCGTCTATCCATCTTGGGCTATTGGTGTAGGCGATACCAAGCTAACGCCACCACACAAAGTCATTAAAGATTTTTTAGAAAAAGGCACACCTGTTTATTTTGATGGCGGCATTTCGATTGCAGCAGTAGAAGAAATTGCAAAAGGACATGTTGCTGCTTATGAAAAAGGAAAATTTGGCGAAACCTATATTTTATCAGGTGAAAATATTACGTTCAAAAAATTATACGAATTATTGGTAGCAAATAGCCAACAAAAAATGCCGATGCTGAAATTGCCAAAATTTGCTATCATCATGGCTTCATGGATTTTTACAAAATTATTTAAATTATTAGGTAAAGAATTTCCAATCAGTCCTGAATATGCGAAAGCAGTAGTTGGTTCTTTTTCGTGGTACGATTGCTCAAAAGCAAAAAACGAATTAGGTTATCAAACGCAACCTGTTGAAGAAATTTTGCAACATGCTGTTCAAGATGCTAATCGCAAAATTTTAGGTGTTCATTTGTTAGGTAAAAAAACGAATTTAAACCGTCATTCCGAACTCACGCCGCGTCATCCTGAACTTGTTTCAGGATCTGAAACCCTTTTAATAACAGGTGTTCCAGGTTGGTTAGGAAATAGAATGATTGATATTTTAATAAATGGCGACAGATTCGGCAATCATCAAAGCAACAGAAAGGTGCGTTTATTATTGGAACCACGATTTAAATGTTTATTAAATTTGCCTGCTAATTATGAAATTGTTTATGCAGATATTACAAACAAACAACAAGTAAGCGAAGTAGTAAAAAATGTGACCACTGTATTTCATCTCGCAGGTGCTATTTATCCAAAAAATATTGATGTGCTTTATAAAGTAAATGAAGAAGGGACAAAAAATTTAGTAGATGCTTGTATTGAAAATAATGT
>JANNVS010000401.1:0-1779 GCA_031414515.1 Sphingobacteriales bacterium
TAAGGCTATGATTGTTTTTTCAGAAACAATAACTGCGTCTCCTGCATGCATGAATTTAAAAGCAATGAAACCACCGATAACAGTTCCTAAAATATAGATTAGTAACCATGATTCTTGTTTCCAGTCGTACTTAAAGAATGGATTTTTTGTTCCAGCGCCTAATGCAGCACAAGTTGTTTTTAAACTGGTAGATAACCCAAACCTTTGCCCAAAATATAGCAATAGAAATAAATTAATTGCAATTAATGGACCGGCTATATACCATTCAAAAGGTGCTAGAAGAAACTGCATACTCGACTACTTTTAGGAAGTAAAAATAATAATTATTTTAATGGAAAGCGTATAAAAAATCCTGTTATGATTTACTCATAACAGGACAATTTGAATCCAGTTGGTTAGTATATTTAGCTACCACACATTTCGCATTCACCTGGATTTTCTAGAGAACATACTTTTTGTGCTGCTAAAAAATCATCCATACTCATGCCTAATTCTGCGGCTCTTTCTTCCATTGTTTTTTCTAATACTGCTGGTTCAGCCAACGTAAATATTTCTTGTTGGGCATTTGCTACACTTTCATAGATAGGTGCAACAGCGGCCATCTTATCAGCATAAATAGCAGCAACTTCTTTTTCAATTGCTGTATTTGATTGCTTTGCTTTTTCTACATCTACTGTAAATTTAATAGGATCCACAGCTGGACGAGAACGCAAATAATACATACCAGTTTTTAAGCCTTTTTCCCAAGCATAAAAATGCGCAGAAGTCAGTTTTTTGTAATTCGGCGACTCCATAAACAAATTCAAACTTTGGCTTTGGTCAATAAATGCACCACGGTCAGCAGCCATATCTATAATAGCACGTTGTTTAATTTCCCATGCAGTTTTATACAACTCTTTTGTTTCTTGAGGAATGCCTTCAATCGGTTGTATCGAGCCATTATTCGCAATGATCGCATTCTTCATTTCTTCACTCCATAATCCTAATTCTATTAAATCTTTTAAGAGATGTTTGTTTACGACCATAAATTGTCCACTCAATACACGACGTGTGTAAATATTAGAAGTATAAGGCTCGAAACATTCGTTGTTGCCTAAAATTTGTGAAGTAGATGCTGTTGGCATGGGTGCAACTAATAAACTGTTTCGTACACCGTGTTTGATAATTTCTTTGCGTAAGCTTTCCCAATCCCAACGGTTGGTAGGAGTTACATTCCACATATCAAATTGGAAAATACCTTCAGATATAGGCGAACCTTTAAAAGTTTCATAAGGACCTTCTGCCTTAGCTAAATCCTTCGAAGCGCATAAAGCAGCATAATAGATAGTTTCGAAAATATTTTTATTCAGAATACGTGCCTCTTCACTGTCAAACGCATGACGTAACATCATAAATGCATCTGCTAAGCCTTGCACACCTAATCCAACCGGACGATGGCGCATATTGCTTTTTCTGGCTTCTGGTACAGGATAAAAATTTACGTCGATTACTTTATTTAAATTTTTTGTAACGATGTAGGTAATTTCATATAATCTTTCAAAATTGAAGGTGTTATTTTCTACAAATCTGCTTAGGTTAATAGAGGCTAAATTACAAACAGCTACTTCATCGGGTGATGTGAATTCCATAATTTCAGTACACAAATTACTGGAACGAATTACACCTAAGTTTTTCTGATTAGATTTTCTGTTTACGTGGTCTTTGTATAACATATAAGGTGTGCCAGTTTCTGTTTGGCTATCTAGAATATGAAACCATAATTCCTGCGCATTGATTTGT
>JANNVS010000402.1:0-2266 GCA_031414515.1 Sphingobacteriales bacterium
AAATCAACTGCCATTAAGTTTGGAATTATTGGTGGACTAGCAGGCGTGTTAGTTTCTCTTGTTTTATTCTTTGCAAATCTGCAATTAGAAAGTTGGTCCAAATGGTTGCAAACATTAGTTATGCTGGTTGCTATTATTGCAGGTATAAAAGCCATAGCAGATACAAATAAATTTAAATTTGTACCGTTTGGCTCTTTGTTTGGTGGCGGTATGCTTATTACTTTAATTATCACTCTAATAAGTATCGTTTATTTTTTACTCTATAGTAATTTTATTGAACCTGATTTTATTGATAAACTTTTAGATATAACGAGACAACAAATGTCAGAAAAAGGATTAAGTGAAGAACAAATAGATACAGCACTAAACATAAGTAAAAAATTTATGAGTCCTACAATGATGACTTTTATTTCACTTATTAGTTCTTTAATTGTTGGTGCAATTACTTCTTTAATAGGTGCTGCTATTTTTAAGAACGAAGAATAAAAGTTTAATATTTTACAAATTTCTCTGCAGATATTTCTGAAATGCCAAACTCACCTGAAGCAGAAAGTGAGTAATAATATAATATTCCATTTTTTACATTTGAATCTAAATAACTGCCTTTTGTAATTTCAAGTGTAGTTAGTTTAACAGCAGAAGTCTCTGTTGCACTTCTTTTATAAATTATATACGACTTGACACCTTCTTGGATTGAAACATCCCAATCTATTACTACACCTTTTGATGTTTTACGTACAGAAAACTGTTCTGGAATTGCCACATATGGCATCTCTCCTTTTATTGTTTGAATAAATCCAATATCACTTTCTTTTCCAAAAATATCTTTTGTCGTCACTGCATAGTGAATGTTTCCTGTTTCATTAATTTTATCTGTGAAATCATTTTCTGTTGTTTTAGCTATCAATTCAAATCCGGCTCTATTTAAATCATTTGTACTTATAAGTTTTTCAGATTTCAAACCACCAATTTTACGATATACATTAAAAGCAGAGATATAATCATCTATTTTTTTTGTATCGTCCCAATTTATATGAACAATGCCTGGTTGAGTATATGCACGATTTCCACTTGGTCCTTGTGGTTTAATTGTATTGGAAACTTGTATAGAAGATGAATAATTTAATGAACTACTCATGTCACTATAAGTATAAGAACGCACGGCATAGGTATAATTATTTCTACCATATAATTTTGTTGTATCTAAAAAAGAAGTTTCTTTTACTAACAATGATATAGATTCATATATAGTATCCATACCATTATTTCGTTTTACAAAATAACCTGCAATATCCGGATTCATTACTTTATTCCAGGTTACAAGCACGCCATTGTTCTGAACTTTAGCAATTATATTTTGTGGTGGTTCAGGAGAAAAGTTTATTAGTTTATGATTAGCAGATACGTGTGAAGACGGTGGCAAAATAGTATTTGCAATAGTAGCAATTCTTACTCTATAATAGTATGTAAAAGATGGTTGAGTTGCAAAATCTATAAAACTTAAAGCTGTTGCAGGTAGCGTGGCAATAGTTGTAAAAGATTTATTTATATCAGAAGTTCGTTCAATGATAATACTCTTCCTTGCATTTGTCCTTTGAGTTAATTTCCATGATAGATAAATTCCGTTTGTGGTATCAATAGCTTTTAGACTTAATGGTTGATCTAATGTCGCAAAATTAATACTAGTTGCAACAATGGTATCTGATGCCGGACCTTCTTGTATAGCTATTGTTGTTGGTTTTATAAAATACTGAAATTGGATTCCAGGATGCACAAGATGTGTAAAATTAAAATGTATTGTATCTGACCTTTCATCATTATTTGCAAACACACGTTGTATAAATTTAAACTCAGCTGGGTTTCCTTCTTTTGCATAAACATTTCCAAACATAACATCTGGTGAGGATCTTTTAAGCGTTACCCATTCTACAGTAATTACAGAGTCAGATTCTGATTTAGAAATAAATACTGGTTTTTGTAATATGGGTGCTTCACCAGCATTTATTGATGCTGAAAGCTCAGCTGTTTCTCTGCCATTTGATAAAATAATTTTGTATTTTATTAGACTTCCTTGTTTTATGTTTACTAAATCTTTATCTAAATAATAAGCACCAAGTGCCACTCCTAAATTTAAGTCCATAGCCAAAATTCCATAATCATTTATAGAAGGATGTGACTGAACATATTTCCATGCATCTAGTTTAGAGCTTAATTTCTTTAAAGAAGCAATTGATAATAAAGCATCCTTTGTAATTAACTTTTCAAA
>JANNVS010000403.1:0-1565 GCA_031414515.1 Sphingobacteriales bacterium
GATTTCCTGATTGAATTGAATAATGCATTAACTACAGATGGTGTTTTCCTAGAAATTGGCGATAACGTTGTAGTAGACGAACTGATTGAAATATTTTACATCAACCAAAATTGCAATCAAATCATCAACTTAAAAAACAACATTAAAATTGGTAAAAACACACATGTAAAATTTGCAGAATATTTTATCAATCACGACAGCTCACCTGCTTACAATAATATTGTTACAACTATCGATGTTGCAGAAAGTGCAAATATAGAATTCTACAAAATTCAAGATGCAGGAAATGTATCCAATATTACAGATAATACATTTGTGCGACAAGCAGCAAAATCTATTTGTAATGTTACTACGTTTTCATTAACTGGTGGAATCACACGCAATGTATTACAATTTGATGTAAACGGCGAACGTGCTGAATCGCATATGAATGGTTTGTATTTATTACAAAACGAAGAACATGTTGACAACAGAACCTTAGTAAACCATAATGTTGCCAACTGCGAAAGTTTTGAATTGTACAAAGGTATTTTAGGTGGAAAATCAACCGGCGTTTTTAATGGAAGAATCATTGTAAAACAAGCTGCTCAAAAAACCAACGCTTTTCAAAGCAATAGAAATATTTTATTGAGTAACGATGCCAACATCTACACAAAACCACAATTAGAAATTTTTGCTGATGATGTAAGATGTTCACACGGTGCAACTACTTCTCAAATTGAAGACAGCGAATTATTTTACTTACAGACACGTGGCATTGGCAAAGAAGTGGCTCGTGGTTTATTAGTATTTGCTTTTGGTGAAGAAATAGTTGAGAAGATAAAAAACGAATCTCTAAAAGATAAATTAGAAAAACGAATTGCAGAATTATTGAAGATTGAATTATAATAATTAGCGAATGAAATGATTAGCTAATTTGCTAATTGACAAATTATCGAATTATAATGTTAGACATAAATAAAATACGAGCAGACTTTCCAATATTAAACGAAAAAATTCGTGGTAAACAACTCGTGTATTTAGACAATGGTGCTTCTACACAAAAGCCACAAGTAGTAATTGATACAGAAAGTTATTACTACGAACATCAGTATGCAAACATACATCGTGGTGTACATTATTTGTCGCAAGTTGGAACAGATTTGTATGAAGGCGTGCGCAATCAAGTTCAACAATTTATCAATGCAAAACACGAACACGAAATTATTTTTACCAAAGGAACAACGAATGCGATTAACTTAGTTGCTTATACTTTTGGCAGAAAATTCATTAAAGAAGGTGATGAAATCGTCATCACAGAAATGGAGCATCATTCAAATATTGTTCCGTGGCAGATGTTATGCGAAGAAAAGAAATGTATCTTAAAATATATTCCGTTACAAGCAGATGGTTCTATAAATATTGCTGATGCAGAAAAACTCATTACAGCCAAAACAAAACTGGTTTCTGTGGTGTATGTATCAAATGCATTAGGTACTATCAATCCTATTAAAGAATTAACAGCACTTGCACATAAAAATGGTGCAAAAATATTGATTGATGCTGCACAGGCAATTCAGCATTTT
>JANNVS010000404.1:0-7278 GCA_031414515.1 Sphingobacteriales bacterium
CCTATTTGATAATTCCCTGGTATAATTCCAGTAGGGTCAAAAACACCAGTGCTTCTATTGACAACCCCAATTCCTATCCAACTTCCTCCAGGAAAAAGAGGGTTGCCAATTAATTGCAATGTGCCACCACCTTTGCAAATGTCTTGGTCTGGTCCTGCTGTTAATCCAACAATTTCAACTACTTTTATTTGTAATGTATCATAGGTAGGACAGCCTCCATTTGGATTCAATACATAAATAATTTGATATGTTCCTGTCAAGACAATGGATGAATTAAAAATGCCTGCTACTGAATCAGTAATACCCTGACCTCTCCAAATTCCTCCAATAGGAATCGCTGTTAATCTAAAGGGTGGATCAAACTTACAAAGGCTTAAATCATTTCCCATATTGGGTTTTAGATTGTTGTTTACTTTTACAAAACTAGTAAGCGTAGAATCTCCACATTGTGCCATAATTTTAAGACTGATTGGAAAAGTACCTGGAATATTATATGTTATATTTCCAGGGTCTTCTGTGTTTGATGTTGGTGGTGTTCCACTGTTAAATGTCCATGAAAAGGTAGCATTATTGTCACCACCGTTTGTGTAATTAAAATAATTCTTAGGATTAAAACTATATGGTATTGAACAACCTTCTGGAATTTTAAGAGTGTCTATCGCCGGTTTGCCTTTTATTACTAATGTACTATCCCAATCATCTATATTACAACCTCCAATGGCTGTTAATGTAACGGCATAGCTGCCAGATTTGGTAAATCGAACTATTACATTTTTTGATGTTGAATTACCTGAAATAAATGAAGTTCCTATTGAAGGCGAAATAGCCCAGATATATCCAACTATATCTAATGTATCAAATGATTTATTGGTAAAGGGAATATCCAAAAAACCAGATGGTGGAATGCAGGATGGTGAAGTAAACTCTGCAAGTGCCGTAACTCTATCAACCACAACTATTTCTTTTGTAGTATCCTTACTATTACATCCACCATCTACTGAAAGTTTTAAAAAATAATGCCCTTTTTGTGTAAATTTAATGTTTAAATCCTGATCATTATAGGTGCTATTATTTGCATTGCTATTTGTAAAAACGTAGCCGGCAGCTGGTGTGATGGTCCAGTTTTGGTTTTTTCTACAGCCATCTCCAATTACATAAACATCTTTTTTATCTGCATCATTTATATAGGACGTAAATTCATTTAAACAGACGGTATCTCGCCCTTTAATTTTTGGTTTTATGCTGTCATTGACAGGAAAACAATATTTTGTAACAGAGTTTATTCCACATCCAGTATTTCCTACAACTTTTATTGAGAAAAGGTCTGGGTCTGGCACACAATCTTTGGAAGCAGAGCCACAACTTCCAGTAAGAAAAAGATAAGAAAATGTTGGTGGTAAAGTTGCTTGTGTAAATGTAGTGTCCAGTTCTCCATTTATATAAATTTTCCATATGGTTGAAGACGGATTAGAAATCATATCTGCCAAATTGAACCCTAACGTTGCATTGTATGGCACACACTCAAGGTCAAACCGTGATGCAGAAGAATATATTGGTGAAGAAATCCCTATTTTTACATAATATTCTTTCGATGCAATGTTACAAGAAGGTGGAAAACTACTAGAAACTGTTACCTTTATTATATAAGAACCATTTGCCGCATAAGTGTGTGACAAGGCTGTTGAAAAAGAAGGGTCACTTTGTGTATTTCCATCGCCCCAATCAATGGTATAATTTGTGTTGCTTGGTTTGGTTGTTGACGTATTAGTGATGGTAACCGTTTTTATGCCAGATGAACAGTAATTAAAATTATTTGCCTCTGAAATTTCTGGGTCAGGTGAAGGCTTGACCGTTACCTGTATAGCCTTACCACATGGCACTTGAGGATTTGGAACATTAACATCTTCTGCTAATAAAATGGTGTATATCTGTGATGTGGATCTTCCTCGAAAGATTATTTTAACTATATTATCACTCAAATCATATGGAAAAACTAAGCTATAATCATTTGAATTGGCAACTGCACCAAAAGGAAAAACTCCTTTAAAAACTATTATATTATGATATATGCTCGTAGGATTTGCGAGCGTAATTGTTACGTCCTCTCCAGAACAAACACTGGTTTTGTCTACTGTAAAATTACAGACAGCAATAGTGTTTTTAGAGCTTAGTAAAAACACTAGGATTAATAATATTTGAATTTGACGTATCATCTCTTATATTAAAGTTAAAACAATTTAACGGCATTCTTACCCGGGAAATCATAGCAATCTACTTTTTTACCCTTCTTTTTCTTTGGTGAAAAAATAGCAACGTTATTAAAATTCATTCGCATCGTTACTTCATGTTGTCCTCTACTTTTAGAGGTCACTCCTGTAAAATCCAATTGATAGCTATAACCAACATTTAGTGTCATAAATTTATCCTGTCCTAAATCCCAATCAATTCCACCAACAAATATTAAACTTTGTGTATTGTTGTCTTTAAATTTATTTAATTGATACATCACTCCTGCATAAATTGGTTTGAATGTAGCAAACATACCAGCATTGTATACGCGCAATTTTTCCTGATAATCAAACTTAAAAACCGGCGACACATAAAAGTCAATTTCTCTTTTATATTTTCCTCTTGATACAGGAAATATTGCACCATATGTTACCGTAAAACGCATCGGAATTTTAGTAGAAATATTTTGAAATGATTCATCTGGACGCGTTAAATGATGCACCGCAAAACCTAAAGAGTTGTGCACTGCATGTTTGTGAATATCATATCTGAAACGCAAAAGAATACCAGCATCTAAATCAAACATATTTACTTTACGCAATACAATATTTGTACTAGAACCACCAGACACCACACCAACTTCTGGATCTAATTCATCAGTAAAAATTAATCTACTTCTGTCTAGTGATTTATTGACAAACGCAGCATTTAAACCAATATGTAAATTGATGTTTTTTGAAATTCTCGCGATATATGCGTAAGAAGCAGAAAAATAATTCGTTTGTAATGTTTTTGCCTCCACGTCTCTATAGGCTGTAATTCCAACACCTGATGAAATTCTGGCAGATTGCACATCTACTGATATGCCATAAGTATTAAAACCTCCAGGCACATAGTTCCATTGGTTTTTATAAATCATGGCAATATTGAGTCCTTTTTCTGAGCCAGTCGTTGCTGGATTTAAATAGGTTCTGAATTGATAAAATTGCGCAAATGTTGGGTCTTGCGCTTGAGACACAATAATAGTTGATACTATAAGCGCTGTGCTTAAAAAAAATCTAGCTAATAAATATTTCATTCTACAATTGTAACGGCTTTAAACTATCTGTATTCTACAGTATGGTTTATGAAGCCAAATTAAATTAAAAAGTTTATATCTTCTATTTTTTATAGTTAAAAGTTCGATTTTTTTTATATTTACACAAACAAAACAATATGGATTTTCAATTATTACGACACTTGCATCTGGGCTTTGCCATTATTTTTTTTCTATCCTATACTATCAAATCTCTACTTTTTCTTTCGGGCAAGCATGCTGCTTTTTTAACTTATAAAAAGAAAACGCTATTAGTAGAAACTTTATTTGCTCTTGGGTTCTTAATTTCTGGATTTATTATGGTCTATATTTTAATTGGATTCGATGGATATCAGCATTGGCTTGATTCTAAAATCACATTAGCATTGATTGCAATACCAATAGGAATAATTGGCTTTAAAAAAGAAAATAAACTTATGGTGACAATATCATTGGTCTTTTTTATCGTTTCTTTAATAATTGGATTAATGCATTATCAATAATATCTTTGTATTCTTAATTATTAATGAAATGAAAAAAACAAATACACTTTTGCTATTTATGGCAATTACATTTTCTACAGCTTTTGCTGCTAAAACACTTAATTTATCGGTGAAAGGCATGCATTGCGGTGGTTGCGAAACCAAATTTAAAACTGTTGCTGAAGACATAAACGGTATCACAGAAGTAACTTCTGTAAGTGCTGCAAACAATAATGCCGTTATTGTTTTTGATGAAAAAACTACTACTGAAGAAAAAATCATAAGAACACTAGCTGAGCAAACTGGTTATACCATTTCTTCCACAAATTCGAGCGAATCCATTACAGTATCTGGCAAACCTGCTGGATGTTGCATGAAAGGACAAAGCAATCCTGCTTGCAAACAGGCCGACAAAGCTAAATGTGCAAAAACCAAGTGTGATAAACCAAAAGCTGACCAATAATCTCTTTTATTCATTAAATTGGCTCAATTAAATGCAAGTCTATCATTTTTAGTCTTTATGTTAACAATTGCTTCAATTGTTAATAATTGTAAACTTTATTGTAATTTTGCACCGCTTTAAAAATCAAATTATTATATGAACAATTTATTTTATTTAATTCCTTTATTAGGAATCTTTGGCTTGATAATCACAGCAATTAAATTTGCCTGGGTAAAAAAACAAGATGCTGGTGATGCCAAAATGCAGGAATTGGCAGGTTATATAGCAGATGGCGCGATTGCTTTCTTAAAAGCAGAATGGAAAGTCTTAACATATTTTGCAATCATTGCTAGTATTTTATTGGCCGTTTTGGGCTCACAACATGCAAGTTCAAGTCCATTAATTGCTGTCGCATTTATTATTGGTGCTGTTTTTTCAGCTAGTGCAGGTTATATAGGTATGAAAGTTGCAACCTTAGCAAATGTTCGTACAACACAAGCGGCACGAACAAGTTTAAAACAAGCATTAAAAGTATCTTTCACTGGTGGAACCGTTATGGGTTTAGGTGTTGCAGGCTTAGCAATATTTGGTCTAGGTGGCTTATTCATCGTGTTTTTTAAAATCTTCCATGTTATTGAAGTAGATAGCGATCAAATGAGAACTGCTATCGAAGTTTTAACAGGGTTTTCGTTAGGTGCAGAATCAATCGCATTGTTTGCACGTGTTGGTGGAGGAATTTATACAAAAGCAGCTGACGTTGGTGCTGACTTAGTAGGAAAAGTAGAAGCAGGAATTCCAGAAGATGATGTTAGAAATCCTGCAACAATTGCAGATAACGTTGGCGACAATGTTGGTGACGTAGCTGGAATGGGTGCCGATTTATTTGGTTCTTATGTAGCAACTATATTAGCAACCATGGTTTTAGGACAAGAAATTGTTAGTGTTTCTGCTGATAAATTTGGTGGTTTTTCACCTGTTTTATTACCTATGGTAATTTGCGGTTTGGGTATTTTGTTTTCTTTGGTTGGTACTTGGTTTGTTCGTATTAAAGACGATAAATCAAACGTACAAACTGCCTTAAATATTGGAAATTGGGCTTCAATGGCTTTAACTGTTGTTGCTTCTTATTTTATAGTAATGTACATGTTGCCTGATGGCGTTATTTCTCTTCGTGGTGTAGAATTTACTAAAATAGATGTATTCTTCGCAATCGTAGTAGGAACTATAGTTGGTGCAATTATGAGTATCGTAACTGAATATTACACAGCAATGGGAAAACCGCCTGTGATGTCAATTATTCAACAATCTTCAACAGGACACGCAACTAACATTATTGGTGGCTTAGCCGTTGGTATGAAATCAACCGTTGTTCCAATTTTAACGTTAGCAGCTGGTATCATGGGTTCTTATTATTTTGCAGGTTTATACGGTGTTGCTATTGCAGCAGCAGGCATGATGGCAACAACAGCGATGCAATTAGCCATCGATGCATTCGGACCAATTGCTGATAACGCAGGTGGTATTGCAGAAATGAGCCAATTGCCACCAGAAGTTCGTGAACGTACAGATAATTTAGATGCGGTTGGTAACACAACAGCAGCTACAGGAAAAGGATTTGCTATCGCCTCAGCGGCATTAACTTCATTAGCATTATTTGCAGCATTTGTTGGTATTGCAATGCCAGACAATCAACATATTGATATTTATAAAGCAGATGTATTGGCTGGTTTATTTGTTGGTGGAATGATTCCATTTATTTTCTCAGCATTATGTATCCAGGCAGTTGGAAAAGCAGCAATGGATATGGTGCAGGAAGTGCGTCGTCAATTCCGCGAAATTCCAGGAATTATGGAATACAAAGCAAAACCAGAATACGAAAAATGTGTAGCAATTTCTACAGAAGCATCTATCCGTGAAATGATGCTGCCTGGTGCAATCGCTTTAATTACACCAATTGTTGTTGGCTTCGTTTTTGGACCTGAAGTATTGGGTGGTTTATTAGCTGGTGTTACAGTTTCTGGTGTGTTAATGGGTGTTTTCCAATCAAATGCTGGTGGCGCTTGGGACAATGCCAAAAAATCTTTTGAGCAAGGTGTTTTAATTAACGGTGAAATGTTCTATAAAAAATCAGAACCGCACAAAGCTGCGGTTACAGGTGATACAGTAGGTGATCCTTTTAAAGACACATCTGGTCCATCAATGAATATCTTAATCAAATTAATGTCTATTGTTTCTTTAGTTATTGCACCTTACATCATTGGAAATGGTATTAACATGGGTAATAATGCCAAAGCTGCAACTTCTAGTACATGTACAATGAATAAAGAAGCTTGTAAAGAAATGAAAAACTGCGAATCAGGAAAAAATTGTACTTATTTATTAGATACTACATATACAAATGCAGAAGGTCAAACCATTGTAGAGAAAAAATGCATCGTAATTAATGATTCTACTACGTCTTGTTGCAAAGACAAAGCAGCCTCTAAAAAAGAATGTTGCATGAAGAAATAAAATTTATTCTCCTACATTTTTAAAGCGCTGAATTTTTCAGCGCTTTTTTTATTATTTCGTTATTCTGTTTTTATGCAATATTTATGTTTTAAAAGCGTTTTTGTAGTATTGTTGCTAAATTAGAATAATAAAATCTGGATTAATTTATATAAATTTATACTATGCGAGTTTTAGTGTGTCTGGTGATGTTGCTCACGAGTGTTTCTTCTTTTGCCATTCAATCTAATAAGGCAACTAAAGGGTATATTCAAAAAAACAGCTCAACTCCGTGTGTGCAAGCTTTTTTGAATAAAGAGCCGTTATTTTATGGTTCTCTATTGTCTAAAAAAGCAACGGGTATATTAACCGTTTCCAAAAACAATAATAGTAAAATTTATTTCAACGTAACATTAAAATCAAACATCGGTAAAAAAGACGAACCACCTATTTATCTGCGATTCATTAAACAAAAATCACTCAATATAAATGAGTTGTTAGAATACGCAGAAGATGGCGATGAAATTTACATTGAAGAGTTTGTTTCTTCTCTAAATAAAATC
>JANNVS010000405.1:0-6242 GCA_031414515.1 Sphingobacteriales bacterium
AAAAGATTAGTTCTTCTTCAAATCTGTTTTTATCTATTGAACCTTCTTCCACAAAATTAGCAACATCTTGTTTCAGTTTTTCACGAAGTTTTTCAATACGGCTTAGTTCAAAAGGTGACAATTCACTTTTAAATTGTTGAATTGCATCTATTCTAGCAATCAAATCTATTTCTAATTGAGTGCCTTCATCTTTTCTGTATTGAATGATATTTTTAAGAGCTTCTTCAACACCTTTATTTAACGCTAGCATATCATCTTCATTAAGTTCTGCTAATTCACCTTTATTAATATCTTGAAACCTCAAAATAGCTGGAATAACATCACCTAATGGTATATTTCTATCTTCAGAAAATTTCTTTAATTGCAGATAATAGTTTTCTATTAAATTAAAATTTAAACTGCTTGTCATGCCGTTCGCTTTTTCTTCCTGAAAAAATAAATCTACTTTTCCGCGAATCAGTTGCGTTGAAATTAATTTTCGAATATCTATTTCTTTGCCACGTAATTCTGCTACTGCTTTAAAATTTAAATCTAGTGATTTACTATTCAATGATTTTATTTCGATGATATAATTTTTATCACCTAATTTAAGGTTTGATTTGCCGTAGCCAGTCATGGAATATAACATAGTTATTTATGATTTCAGATTTATGATTTCAGATTTTAAAAAAAAATTAATTATATGAAAAGCAATTTTTAAAACTAATCACTATGAGCAAATTACTATTATCAAAAATCTTTACTTAAAGAGAAATGCCAAACTGGTTTTTTATTAAATTGCAAACCATCGTATCCAAAGCCTGTATCTAAACGTATAAAGTAGCCTAATATATTTGTTCGGAAACCACCACCTGTGCCAAATACAAATGGATTCCGATAGTAATTCACAGTTACTACAACTGGATTATTATCAGGTTGTGGAGTGACGACTTCAGTGCTTTTTGCATTGTTTTTATCAAAAGGATTTGCAAAATTATAAGCAATACCTGCATCAAAAAAACCAACTATCTGAAAGTCTCTTAAGAAGGCAGATTTCAAAGGTTTTTTAGCAAAAAATGAAAACAAAGGTATACGCAATTCTGAATTCCACAGTAAATAATTATTGCCATTTCTAATGTTTTGTGGAAGTCCTCTTAAGTTGGTTACTGGTGACTGCAATCCATAATTCTGGTCTTGTGCTATAGGTATATCATTATCGTATTTTGGATTCAACCAAGTGTCAACACCACCTAAGAAATACAATATTTTCTTTTGTCCAAAAGAAGAAGCACCGGCAAACCTGTTTGCCCAAATTATATTCCTATAAACTTTTTGATAATGACGAACGTCAAATCCAATATTAAACAAATTAGATTTTTTTTCATTGGCATTATAAAAATATTCTGCAAAAACTTTATATCTAAAACCATTATAGATATTAAATTGAATTTCTTTAGAATTATCTTGTACAAATTCTAATCGTCCTGAAACCCAGTTTTCTTTAACATCAGGAATAAGTCTGCTAATCTGATCTGTGTAAGAAATATCTAAGCTTTCGTTTCGATATGAGACAGACCATCTTAAACTTTTTGTGATATCAAAAGGAAAACTAAATGCTGATTCGAAGAAATTAGTACGCGTTTTTGCTGTGTATAAAAAAGGTAATGTATTTCCATTATTATCAGCAACTGTGAAATCTAACTTATCAGAACGACGATAATATAGAATTGTCTTATCAATTCTTTTTTTAAGGTTAATATATTTTACATACGTTTCAAACCCTTTAAAATCAAAAGGTATTCGAAAGCCTCCAATAATTTTATGGTCTTCCATCAGATCGCTTACTCCAAAATTTATCATGGCACTCAAATTAGGGAAATTATATCTTCCTAAATTCTGATTAAAACTCTGATAATTCTGTGTCAAAATACTATTATCTAACTGCGTGACTACATAATCAGACGTAAATTTAGCGCGATACGGCAAGATTCTAATTTTTTGTCCTGTCGTTTGTTCAATATTTGCAGTATTTATTGCAACAGGTGTATTTTGTAAAAATGGTGGTGGCTCATCTACTGTTTCTGTTTTTGTGGTGTCATTTGTTACAATAATTTTTATGGAATCAATATTTTTTCTATCATCTATTGCAGCTGCAGAGATTGTAGTATTAAAATCAGATTCAAACGTGTATTTAAAATCGCCATTGTACAAACTATCTAAGGTAATCTCACTGCCAGTATTTATAGATTGTGCTATGGTATTATCCATTGATTTTTTACTTAAAGGAGCACTTGTTAAAGCATTTTCTACATAAAATTTTCTAAATGAGGTAGAACGCAATTCAGTAGATTTTAGATTTTGCAACTCTTCTTCATCCAAATTTTGTTTAGAATATAAAAAATAATTTCTCTTGTTTGAACCGAAAAAGAAGAAGCTATTTTGTCTCGTAGAAGAAGCCTGAACTATTCCTTTTGAAAAATTAGTAATTGGAAAAGTAACGCCTTTCCATTTATAAATATCTACTTCTTGTTTAATTGTAGCAGCTGAGTCTGTTTCTTCGTTTATAACAATTTCCACTGTATCTTTTTTAACAAAAAAGCTGTCTAGTGTTCCAGTATATTGATTATAAATTCCATTTTCATCACTTAAAAAAGTATAGAGAGAATCGTTATAATTTCCGATAGCCTTCTCATTGGCAAATGGTGTTTCGGTTACTTGTGCCAAGTCGGTTCCGCGTTTATTTAAATCATAGTAAAATAAATCGAGCGTATGTGTTGGTAAAATAGTATCAATATTTTCTAAATACAATTGATCTTCTGTTCTGTTTGACGAAAACAAGACACCATCATTTCCATTCCAATTTACATACACTGGATTAAGGTCATCATAGATATCATTGTTTAATTGTGTTGTTGTTGAGTTTCCTGTATTATATAAATACAAATCAGTTTGTCCTTTATTTTGTCCAGAAATGATTAGCATATTTGGATTATTCGTAAAGTCAGCGTTGTAAATTTTTTGGAATTTTATAATATTATTTTTTGTCGTTTTCTTTTTATCTAAATCAATTTGTCTTAGTCGAATTATATCCTTTTTTTCTGAAATAATGGCTAATTTATGTCCAGATTTTGTCCAGGTTAAAATAGGATACGATTTATCAAAAGGATATTGATCAGAACGAAAACCACCTTTTGCTACACGTTTTGATTTCTTAGTTTTCAAATCTTGTACAAATACTTTATAAAAACCTCCATCAAATGTGGCAAATGCAGCATATTTTCCGTCTGGTGATATTTTTAAATCACCAATATCTGTATTATTTCTTTTTTTGATTTTAATTGCTGAAAAAATATTTGTACTGTCTCTATCTTTATTATCTAATTGAAATCTGCTTTGGTAAAACTCTTTCCAGTTTTTCATTAAATCTTCGACAGTAGTATTCACAGAATAAACAAACCCTTTATTTATATTATGATTCACACGCGTAAGGTATAAAATATTAGGAATGGCATCTTTGCCATATAATTCATTTATCATATACCAAAATGAATGTCCTGCAAATTCAGGATTTACGGCAACTAATCTATTAAAAGATGATTTTTTGGCTGTTGTTAAATAGAGTTTTAGTTTAGCATCTAGTTCTGTATTCCAAGGTTCACCCATATATGATGATAAGCCACTTCTGTACCAATCAGGCAATACCAAAAAAATAGCATTTTGAATTTTTTGCCCAAAACTTTTTCCTGTCATCATTTGTCTGATATATAGATCAGACAATCCTTTCATTAAATCTCGTTGTAAGTGACGATGATTTCCATCATAATGTAAAAACAATTTATTATCTCGTAAGATGGTTGTACCACCAATATTATAATCTTCTTGCCCTAAGCCAATATTGGATTGTGCCAAATCTGTAATATCATTGTAAACCAAAATATCAACTTGAGAGCGATAGTGAAAATCCATTTGCTTGTCCAATTCTTTTAATTTTTTTTCAGCTGTTTTCCAAACAAATTTTCCAATTTCCTGCCCACCTGGATAAAAGTAAATAGTAAAATTATCAGAATTGTAATATTGCCAATCGAATGGATGATATTGAACTCTATTTTGTCCAAATTGCACTTGTGTAGTTTGTGCAATTAGCAGTGAGTTGTAAGAAAAAAGAAATAAGAAAATAAAAAAAAATACGCTATTTCTCATCTTTGATGAAAAAAAATGTTCTATTTTGATGTCAATAAAAATATAGCTCATTCTTTTTAAAATTTTTCACATCGTTAAATTATTACTAAGTGTACGATACTACTTTTACAAAGTAAACAAATCTTATGGATAACGCAAAAATAAAGACAGATATTGCAGCATTTTGTTTTAACCCTTTTCAGGAAAATACATATGTTATTTCTCACATAAATAAAGAATGCTGGATTATCGATCCAGGCTGTTATACATTACAGGATCAGAAAATATTAATTGGATATATAGAAAGGAATGAATTAAATCCCACAAAACTATTAAATACTCATTGCCATTTAGACCATATTTATGGCAATAAGTTTATTTCTGATGAGTACAACCTGAAATTGGGTATTCATGAGAAGGAATTACTTATTTTACAAAAAGCTGATTTAGCTGCTCGAATGTTTGGTGCAAAAATTCCAGAAAAATGTGATGCAGGCTATTTTATTAAAGAAGGTGAACAATTATTTTTAAATGACAGTGAATTTGACGTACTTTTCACACCTGGCCATTCTCCTGGTAGCATTTGTTTTTCAAATAAAAAAGAGAAATACGCAGTTGTAGGCGACGTTCTATTTCAAGGTAGCATTGGAAGAACAGATTTACCAGGTGGTGATTATGATACTCTTATTAAATCAATAAAAACTCAATTGCTTGTATTAGACGAAGCTACAGAAATTTATAACGGACATGGTTCAAGTACGACCGTTGGAGAGGAAATTAATAACAATCCATTTTTAAAATAAAATTGATATTATGTATATCTATAGTGTCACCATAAATATTAATAAGGAAACAGAACAAGAATGGCTTCAGTATATGCAAACTATACACATTGCAGAAGTAATGAGTACAGGATATTTTAAGACAACATCTATGAGAAAAGGAATTACGTATGATGAAAATGAATACTCTATTTATAATATTGAATACACCATAGATACAAAAGAAGATTTTACTAATTACCAGCTACAATGTGCACCAGCTTTGCAAAAAGAAGTAATAGATAAATTTGCTGGGAAATTTACTGTTCAAAGAATGTTTTATACTGTTCTATTTGAGCAATAAAAAATGCACAAGAATTATCTTGTGCATTTTTATCATTATTCAATTTTTAATTTTTATTTTGTCTTTAATTTCTTACGCGTAGACTTATCTACTTTATCTGTTTTATCGTTGATGTCATCACCTTCATCATTTGTTTTATTTCCGCCTAATTTAGCAAAGTCAAACTTCAAACTAAATCGGAAAGTATTATCCAACGGATTTCTAGCACCACCAGTAGGAATCAAATAAGAGAAATCTAAACCAAATACGCTATATTTCACACCAACACCTGTTGAAACAAAACGTCTGAAGCCTTTATCTTTTGCTTCTAGAAAATAACCTACACGAGCAGCAAAAATATGATCGTACCAATATTCAGTACCAATACCCATTGTCCATTCGCGCATTTCTTCTTTAAATCCACCAGGTGCATCACCTAATGATTTAAACATTCCTTTTATGGAAGATTGTTCTTTAAAATCCGGAATATTATTACTGTCATTATCACCTTCTTTTGGAGTTGGTACTAATAATTTATTAAAATCAGCATAAATACCCCATTCATGGTATTTATTTGGTTGTAGTCTGAACCCAACTCCTAAACCAAAGTTTGTAGGAATAAAATCTTTTTCTCTTGCATTTGCTGTATAGGAAATTTTTGTACCCATATTCGTTACTGCCATTCCAGTCATAAAATTTGCCTTCATTTTCTTTTTTCCAACTGTCATATCCAGATTGTAGGTAGCTGAAAGATCCGCACCAAAGGCATTTCCAGCCTTAATAGGTTCACTGCCGATATTTTGACCTGAAGCCAAATTTGAATAGATATAACGGAAAGCAACTCCAAGGGCAAAATGTTTGCCTAATCTTCTGGAATAACCAGCATCAAAAGCCAACTCACGTGGACGACCGCTTCCAATTGGATTGCCACCTGCATCCGTAAAATCAATATCACCTAAACTAAAAAATTTAAGTGAAGT